>NZ_KV833890.1:0-905 GCF_001837725.1 Enterococcus sp. HMSC072F02 | reverse complement strand
CTAAAGAATATCTCAAAGTTCCTTCAAAACGTCGTTGTGCTCGACTTAATAGAACACTGTAAGCCAGTAATATGCTTTCAAATCTACTCTCTAGCCCTTTAACAGAACGTGAGTTGAAATTTTGACAACCTAATTTTTCTAAGGAAGAAAAAACAGTCTCAACTGTTTTTCTTTGTTTTCCAAGTAAGCTGTGGTCTAGTTTTTCTGATTTATCCATGTTTTTACGTGGCGGAACGGATATAGTAATGCCCTTAAGGGCAAGCTTTTCATGGATTTTATGGCTAATATATCCTTTGTCCCCTAGGATATTGGGAAGATTCGCTTCTTCCGATAAAGTCTCTAACACTTTCACGTCATGGACACCTGGATTCGTGATTGAGTAAGTAATCGGAAAGCCAGTCTTAGTAACGATCATATGAATTTTAAGACCATAAAAATAAGATTTTTTTGTTGAGTTATAGCCAACTTTGGCTATTTGATTCAATAGTTTTGCTTGTCTATTTCTAACTGGTTTACATAATGGACTAGGAAAACTATCTATAATTCCGACTAGTTCACCTTTGGTGAGCTTCTTGATGAAAAAGTATCGAATAATCTTGATAGTGTAAGCTAAGTTTGAACTTAAGCGAGTGAATCGACTCCTACTAGGAAAGTCACCATTAGGAAATAAGACGGAACAAACCGCTCTATACGTGGCTCTTTGGCTAGTATAGCCATTAATTATGCCCCATATAACACAAGCAATAATCACTGTATCGCGTTGCTTCAGTTGATCAGTATTTCTTCGGTTTTTAATCTTATCTGGTACACAATTGTGGTATATGTTAGAAACAGTTCTCATAATTTCCTTGAATGTTATAAAAGTATCTGTATAATGTTCAGTATATTTTGATGAACGCATATGT
>NZ_KV833889.1:0-18849 GCF_001837725.1 Enterococcus sp. HMSC072F02 | reverse complement strand
TTTTCTGTCTAGTTAATTGTAGCCTATCCATAAAACTAATATAAAGCTTGGTACGATTCTGTTTGTAAGACATACGAATAGTATCAGAGGTAGGAGCCAAGCTGCCTGATATTAAATTATCGATAAAGTAGAAAGGTTAAGCATTAGCCGCTGCAATAACTAATGCTAGGAGACAGCAACGTGTAACCATTACCGCACGTGTTTCTGAATGGTGGTAGCGACCGATTTGAACGGCTAGGGCGGAAATACGGTGCAAATGCACGGTGGTTTCATGCAATGCTTACATGGCGTATTTTGTAAGGGTATGTAACGGAGATAATCCCGACGGTAATGGATGTGAGAGGCCAAGCCGACGCTGACGGTAGGGCAAACAAACATAGTTGCACTCTAGCGATCGTTATTTATTTTTAACGGTCAAACTAGGGTACAACTATGCTTAAAACACTTCGCCTCAACTTCTGGTAGCAAAAGTGATTTTGAAAGTCAAAATATTTTTTATGAGTTATTTACAATTCTAAAAAACAAGTGTATTAATCTACTAATTTGAGACTTGTACTATTTTATTGTTTTCGTGTTTAATGTATTGATAAACTTTGTTTGTAACTAAACAGTCTTCTAAAGCATCGTGTGAATTATTATCTAAATTGAGATAATCTTTTAAAGTTATTAGTTTGTGATTCGGAGTTTCGAAATGTCTTCGTGCTAAAGGTAAAGTATCAATTACACGAATTCGTTGATTTAATTCAATATTATTTTCATTTAATTGATGCAGCAAAAACTTTAAATCAAAAGGTGCGTTATGAGCGACAAGAGTATAACAACTAATGAACGACATTAGCTGAGGTGAAAAGTCTTCAAATGTGGGCATATTTACGACATCTTCTAATTCTAATCCAGTTATCTTAGTTATTCTTTTAGAGATGTTTGATCTAAATGGTTTAATATTTTGATATATGCGATCAATTTCTTCGTTTGATTCATATTTTATAGCACCAATTTGGAGAATTTCGCTATCCAACGGACTTAATCCAGTGGTTTCGAAATCTATTACGACGTAATCATCAACCAGTTTACGAGCTTTAATGTAAGTTGGACTCTTTTTATCTGCTTTTTTTGATTTCGAGGGAGGGGTAGGACCGGTTATATTTACTGATTTTTTAATCAAATCATCAATATCTATTTTGTTTTCGATAACGTTTTCTTTATCAGGGTTTTGAATAGTAGCATCTTCATTTTTTTCTATCGTTTGTTCTTTGATGATTTCTTTCATTTTATGAGAAAAACTCAAGAAAAGAATTCCTACCACGACAGAAAATCCACCTGATAAAAAATCTCCACTTGCTATGATTCCACCAAATAAACCTATAAATACAAGAAAAGCGCCTATTGAAAGTAATAATATTCGTACAATATTTTCATTTTTCATCCCCATCTCTGATATAATAATATACACAGTCTCGGAAATGAGAACCCTAGCCGCAGCTCCAACTGCGAATGGGGTATTTTTTATAGGTCAAAACTTACTTTTACCGCTTTACCCAAAATTCTTGCTGGATTATTTTCATCAATGATATAAGGATGATAATCATTATTATCGGGCATTAGCATTACAACATCATTAACATGTTTAACTCTTTTGAGAGTCGCTTCAGAGTCGCCGTTTACTATAACTGGTGCAATTTCTCCATCTTCCACAACTGGTTGTCTTCGAATCAACACGTAACTATCAGAAGGGATTGTAGGAACCATGCTATTACCTCTGATTTTTAAATAAAAGACTTCACCAGTGGGCAAGTTTTCGTCTATCTCTTCTCTATATTCTTCAATATTTTCTTCAGCTAAAATAGGATCTCCACAAGCAATTTCTTCCAAAACAGGAATCTGTCTATATTTTTTAACAGGTATTAAATTTTTCGGTATCTCGCCATACCGCGGATCAATCGTAGACTTCAATACGCCAAAATAATCTGCTATGTCGTTAAAGGCAGCGCGCGTTAATGCTGGATTCACTAGCAAAGAAGCCGCTAAAGCTGCTGATGTGCATTTTCAAACGTTGTCCAAATATGAAATAGATAGTTCTGATATTCCATTTTCTCTTTTAAAAGAGCTGTCTAATCTGTATCAAGTTCCTATTAACAATTTTTTTTTGAGCAAAGAGTACGCTTTAATCCGTATCATAAATAATAAAAGAAATGAGGTAATGAATTGAACGAAGTTTCAAAGGACGTTCTGGCAATCGAAGCCCACGAAAAAGCAAAGTCTTAGTCTGATACGCTTAACACTTCTTTACTATTGTTTAAACAAAATATCCTAATTATTTCTAATTGATTCTATAAGCACTTTACTTAGCGATACATAAAAATTGTGATACAATTTAGTCATAGTTTTAAAGGATATTATGGTCACTAAGTTACACATATAAATTTTTATGGAGGTGTGGTAATATGGCAAATTTCTACGGAAATGATCCTTTTTTCAACAATGATATGGATGATGTTTTCAATCAATTATTTCGGCGCATGGATAATCAAAATTCGGGGCGTGCACGGTATTTAGTTAATGGACAATCGTTGACACCGGATGAGTTTGCTCAATACCGAGCAACTGGTAAGCTACCCCAAAATAATAAAACAATAGAAGTATCTAAAGATGGTAAACAGGCTGTTAAAAAAGGAGGGATTTTAGAAAAGTTAGGGACTAATTTGACGGAACAGGCTCGTGATGGATTACTAGATCCAGTGATTGGACGTGAGAAAGAGATTCAAGAAACTGCAGAAATTTTGAGTCGTAGAACGAAAAATAATGCAATCTTAGTTGGTGATGCCGGTGTAGGTAAAACTGCAGTCGTCGAAGGTCTGGCACAAGCAATTGTGGCTGGTAAAGTTCCAGAAACGATTCAAGATAAAGAAATCTATTCGATTGATTTATCTTCTTTGGAAGCGGGAACTCAATATCGCGGTTCTTTTGAAGAAAATATTAAACAGCTGGTAGAGGAAGTTAAAGCAGCTGGTAATATTATTCTATTCTTCGATGAAATTCATCAGATTCTCGGCACGGGTGCCACTGGTGGTGAAGATGGTGGCAAAGGATTGGCTGATATCATTAAACCTGCTTTGTCACGTGGCGAGCTGAGTGTAATCGGGGCTACGACTCAAGATGAATATCGCAATACTATTTTGAAAAATGCGGCTTTGGCACGGCGATTCAATGATGTTGTGATTAATGAACCGACGGCCGCTGACACTTTACGTATATTACAAGGTGTTAAAGAGCTGTACGAAAAACATCATCATGTTGTATTACCAGATGATGTTTTGAAGGCGGCTGTGGATTATTCAATCCAATATATACCACAACGCACTTTGCCAGATAAAGCTATCGATTTGATCGACATGACTGCGGCTCATTTAGCGGCTAAAAATTCGCAAACTGATGTTGAGACATTGGATCAACGCCTTAAAAAATTAGAGGCAGCTAAGGAGGCCGCCATTAAAGCGGAGGACTTTACAAAAGCCGCTGATATCAAGAAGTCGATCGAGGAAACCAAGCAAAAAATTAAAGAAACGGATCAAAAAGAAAAAATCACTGCCACGATTGATGATGTGGCACAATCGGTTGAACGTTTAACTGGTATACCAGTTTCTGATATGGGCGCTAATGATATTGAGCGCTTGAAAAATCTTGATAAGCGTCTGAAAAGTAAGGTAATCGGTCAAGATGAAGCGGTTGAAATGGTAGCAAAAGCAATTCGGCGTAACCGTGCGGGCTTTTCAGAGGGTGATCAGCCGATTGGAAGTTTTCTGTTTGTGGGCCCAACTGGCGTAGGAAAGACTGAATTAGCTAAGCAATTAGCCTTAGATATGTTTGGAAATGAAAATGCGATTATTCGGCTAGATATGAGTGAATATGCTGATCGTACAGCTGTGTCGAAATTAATTGGTACCTCGGCTGGATACGTAGGCTATGAAGATAATGCTAATACTCTAACCGAACGGGTTCGGCGTAATCCATATTCCATTGTATTATTAGATGAAATTGAAAAGGCTCATCCACAAGTATTAACGTTACTGTTACAAGTGATGGATGATGGGCGCTTAACGGATGGACAAGGCAATGTCATTAATTTCAAAAATACGATTATTATTGCTACTTCTAATGCTGGCTTTGGTAATGAATCATTAAGTGGTGACGAGCAACGAGATCAGTCATTAATGGATAAGTTAGCACCATTTTTCCGCCCAGAATTTCTGAACCGTTTTAATGGAATCGTGGAATTTTCACATCTGACTAAGCAAGACTTAAGTCAAATTGTCGATTTGATGTTGGCGGATGTACAAAAAACTTTAGCCAAAAAATCCATCAAACTTGAGGTAACTAAAGCGGCCAAAGATTGGCTGATGGAACAAGGCTATGATGAAGCAATGGGTGCGCGGCCATTACGGCGAGTAATTGAACAACAAATTCGTGATAAGGTAACAGATTTCTACCTTGACCACTTAGATGTCAAAAACTTGAAGGCTGATTTAGTGGATGATGAGATTGTGATATCGGCAGCTTAGCTTAAATCAGTGTTCATAAATAACTTTATATAAGAGGAGATTTATTGGGAAGGAGATTGCTTGATAAATCTCCTTTTTTCGTTGATTTTCACCATTTGATATTAATCTATTGAGTAATATGGGTAGCGTCAAGAATCTTGTGTAAATTAAATGCCTCCGTACATATAATATGTAGTTAATTTAAATAAAGGATGATTCTAGGGTGTCCTGAAGTCCTTTGAATCCGCGATGGATTCGCTTCATGGACTTCTCGTTGTAGACATTAAACTGAGAAACCAGGAATCGATCCAGTGAATCTTCCGTTGGAAATTGTTCTTTGTGGTTGGTGTTGCGTTTGAGATGCTTGTTAAAGTTCTCAATCAAGTTGGTTGAATACAATGAACCGCGAATAGCTGGTGGGAAATCCATGAAAGTGAGCAGATTCGGCATTTTAAGCAGATTTTTGATTAACTTGGGATAGGTCTGATACCAGTTGTTGGCGAAGTCATTCAATTTTCGTACCTGGCATGACATTTAGTGGGACTTCTGAACGAAATGAAGTTGATTACTGATGAATATAACTAGGAAATGACGCAATTGATTGGGGATATGGACCTTGAAGATGCCAAAATTAGCATAGAAGATCTAAGTGTTTATACGAACGATGATCAAACCTATTTCGTCGTTTTTGATCTCAAATATGAAGGATTGGATTCAAATCAAGTCCTTGTTTATGTAGCATCCGATCACGTCAGTTATTCCAATATAATCGATCATTATGAGCTAATCGCAACAAATACCAAATTAAAAAAGTGGAATAGATGATGGCTATTTTCGAAAAAGTCTCTTACTTTATTTCTATCGATCATCGGTAAAGTATCGTCGGTCGGTCACAAATCAAGTCAAACACCTGGAACGGGTGACGAGCAATGAATTTGATCAATTCAAAAATAAAGTAGCTTTTGAAAAGCTGCAGCGTGAAATCGAACAAGCAAAAATGAGTCAAGAGTCAGGCCTATTCAATTAGGAGAAAGAGGAAAGTCATGGAAAATTATTACTTTATCAATAGCGTGGATCCAGAGAACCAAATGATGCGTATTCAAGAAGTGGGTGCTGGCGAAATGAGTGCGCAACAGGTACGTATCACGAAAGAGGATGCCGATGTTTATTCTTTAATGTTGGATGAAGCAACGCAAGAAGGGGAGCCGCTGATCGTTCAGCTGGATCTAAAATAAAGTCAAAATCAGCCGTAGAAAAAATTTTTTCGACCAGTACAAACAAAAACCGATTTTCTTTTTTTAGAAAGTCGGCTTTTAATAACGAAGCTAATTTAGTTGAAGTAGTTGCTCAATAATCGAAGAGCTGCCTGGTAAAAATAAAAGTAAACTACCTATGACTAACAAGATCCCTAAAACAAAACAGGCTATTACGAATTTGGTTGATCTAGATACTTCTTTATTTGAAACACTTATGATCAACAAAGTTATACCGACAGCTAACGTTAAAAAATACCAAAATCCCATTGTTATCGCCCACTTTCTTTGAATAGTTTTTACTTTCAAACTGTTTAATAAATTTTATCATAGACAAGAAGAACTAATCCTTGTACAAGAAAAATATATGTAAAGTTTAAACTTTCTTATACTATATAGGTTGAATTAAATACTTTACATCCGCACGCACAGTCGGTCAATCACTACCAAGCCAGGTAAAAGCAAAGGGGCTATTTTTGCGTATCGCTCAAAATCAAGCATGATTGGCGGACGTGGCGTTGTTCTGACTTCCGAAGAAGCGATTCACGAAAACAAAGATACATTTACGCATTGGACACCCAACGTTTATCGTTATGGAACATATGCAGACGAAAATCGCTCATATACTAAAGGGCATTCTGAAAATAATTTAAGACAAATCAATACATTCTTTATTGATTTTGATATTCACACGGCAAAAGAAACTATTTCAGCAAGTGATATTTTAACAACAGCTATTGATTTAGGTTTTATGCCTACAATGATTATCAAATCTGATAAAGGTTATCAAGCATATTTTGTTTTAGAAACTCCAGTCTATGTGACTTCAAAATCAGAATTTAAATCTGTCAAAGCAGCCAAAATAATCTCGCAAAATATCCGAGAATATTTTGGCTGCTTTGACAGTTGATCTAACGTGCAATCATTTTGGGACTGCTCGCATACCAAGAACGGACAATGTAGAATTTTTTGATCCCAATTACCGTTATTCTTTCAAAGAATGGCAAGATTGGTCTTTCAAACAAACAGATAATAAGGGCTTTACTTGTAAGTCTAACGGTTTTAAGCGGTACAAAAGGCAAAAAACAAGTAGATGAACCCTGGTTTAATCTCTTATTGCACGAAACGAAATTTTTAGGAGAAAAGGGTTTAGTAGGGCGCAATAGCGTTATGTTTGCTCTCTCTTTAGCTTACTTTAGTTCAGGCTATTCAATCGAAACGTGCGAATATAATATGTTTGAGTTTAATAATCGATTAGATCAACCCTTAGAAGAAAAAGAAGTAATCAAAATTGTTAGAAGTGCCTATTCAGAAAACTATCAAGGGGCTAATAGGGAATACATTACCATTCTTTGCAAAGCTTGGGTATCAAGTGATTTAACCAGTAAAGATTTATTTGTCCGTCAAGGGTGGTTTAAATTCAAGAAAAAAAGAAGCGAACGTCAACGTGTTCATTTGTCAGAATGGAAAAAAGATTTAATGGCTTATATTAGCGAAAAAAGCGATGTATACAAGCCTTATTTGGTGACGACTAAAAAAGAGATTAGAGAAACGCTAGGCATTCCTGAGCGGACATTAGATAAATTGCTGAAGGTACTGAAAGCGAACCAGGAAATTTTCTTTAAGAATAAATCAGGAAGAAATGGTGGTATTCAACTTGCTAGTGTTAAATCATTGTTGCTATCGATCATTAAAGTAAAAAAAGAAGAAAAAGAAAGCTATATAAAGGCGCTGACAAATTCTTTTGACTTAGAGCATACATTCATTCAAGAGACTTTAAACAAGCTAGCAGAATGCCCCAAAACGGACACACAACTCGATTTGTTTAGCTACGATACAGGCTGAAAATAAAACCCGCACTATGCCATTACATTTATATCTATGATACGTGTTTGAAAGAGAAGACGAAAACGGAGATAAAAAATATTTTATCGGTACATTTCAAAGCGATAAGTTGAAACGACTCACTCCATATAAAGATGATAAAGAGGAATTGGCTCAACAGCTTAAAAAACAGCAAGACCAACATAGAGAACAAAAGCAAGAACAAACAATAGCTTTACAAAGAGAAGAAGAAAAATAAAGGAGAATGAGCTATGAATTTTCTACAAAATAATTTCCAAACTTTATATTTAGGTGCAGCTGCAGGAGATATTCAAGGAAGAATTTCCGGAGCATTAACAACAGTTCAATCCGTATTGACAGGTATACAAGATCGTCAAAAAGCATTTAGATGAAGCGGAAACAATCGTGATTGCGACCGACAGCGACCGAGAAGGTGAAGCAATCGCCCGCTTGATTATCAACCTTTCGGGAAATAGCCGGAAAACCATTAAACGTTTATGGATCAACTCGCTTGAAACTAGCGAAATCAAAAAAGGATTTCAAAATCTGAAGGACGGACAGGCGTTTTATTCCACTTACAAAGAAGCAGAAACCCGACAAATCGCTGATTGGCTGGTAGGAATCAATCTCCCCCGTCTTTACACGCTTTATATGCAGAAAAACGGCATGAGAGGCGTGTTTAGCGTTGGACGCGTCCAACACCCGACTTTGTTCTTGATTTACAACGCAACGAAGAAATCAAACATTTCGTCAGCAAGCCATTTTATGAGTTGTATGCCACTTTCACACACTCGAATGGTAAGTACAAAGGGAAATACAAAGAGCGGTTTGGTACACTCGAAAACCTTGACGGGTTCAAAGAAACCAATCAGCTAGAGCAAGCGGAGAATGCCGAAGTAACAAATGTCAAAGTGGAAGAAAAACGGCAGTATGCGCCGAAACTCTTTAGCTTGTCTGATTTACAATCTTTCGCGAACAAACGCTTTAAGTACAGTGCCGACAAAACGCTTTCGATCGCTCAAAAACTCTATGAAAAAAAGGTGCTTTCTTATCCAAGAAGCGATACCAATTATATTGGTAGCCCCGAATTTGACTACCTGAAAAGCAACCTCAGTCGGTATCTCGAACTAGTAGGAGTGGGCATTTCCGAACCGCAGCTAAACGAAAATAAACGGTATGTAGATGGAAGCAAAGTACAAGAACACTATGCGATTATTCCAACGAAGACATTGCCGAAGCTCAGTGATGTAACGAAAGACGAAAAAAACATTTATCTTCTGGTCTTGTATCGTACCCTCGCAATTTTTGAAAAGCCGTATATCTATGACGAAACCACCATTGATACAGCGATCAATCAGGTTCTGTTCCAATCAAAAGGGAAGACAGAAAAAGAGCGTGGATGGAAACGACTATATAAACAGGAAGAAAAAGACAAGTACGACCCACTTTTACCAGAAGTAACCGTCAATGATTCAGTGGCTTTCGCCCTTGAAACAAAGGAAGGGAAAACCCAACCACCCAATTACTATACAGAGGGCACACTGCTAACCGCCATGAAACATGTCGGACGGGCAATGGACGATAAAGGCAGCAAAGACATTCTTAAAGAAACCGAAGGGATTGGAACCGAGGCCACTAGAGCCAGTATCATTGAAACCTTGAAGAAACAGGACTACATCACGATCAGTAAGAGTAAAATCTATGTGACAGAAAAAGGCGAATTGTTGTGCCGCATAATTGCAGAGGACGAAATCGCCAATGCCGGCATGACTGCCCAATGGGAACGCTATTTGAAAAAGATCCGAAGCCAACAAGGCACACAAGAAGCTTTTTTAGGCAGTATCGAGCGGTTTGTGCAGCACCTCATTGAAAAAGTGCCACAAAACTTCCAAGACAAAAAAGAAAACATTGCAGATGTAGCCGGGCATATGGAACAAGAAAATGTGATGGGTACGTGTCCGAAATGTCAAAACAGCGTAGTAGACAAAGGAAAATTTTATGGCTGTTCGGGCTACAAAGACGGTTGCAAATTTACGCTTCCTAAAAGATGGAGCCAAAAAGCACTCACAAAGAAAAATGTCCAAGATTTATTAAGCAAAAGAGAAACGAGTTTAATCAAAGGGTTCAAAAGTAAAAAAGGAAGCAATTTCTCGGCAAAGTTAACACTGAATGACGAAATGAAATTAGCTTTTGAATTTCCAAAAAAATAAAAACACAAGATCTAGACCTTGCCCCTTTTGGAAAAAAGGGGCAAGCCCCCAAAATCGTCTCAGTCACCCAGTTGTAATAGCCTAAAACTGAATAACACTTAAATAAGTCAAGGAACGGGTAAGTATTTTTTGGCAGACCACCAAAAAATCTCCACCCTCACAGTCCTTGACTTCTTTATTTTTGGCTGTGGGCTGTCGTCGCCGACAGTCAAACCAGTTGTAAAAAATATTTGCTAGCTTGCCTGTCGCTAAAATAGTGTACCGCCAAAAAACGCTTGAAAGGAATTTTTCTTTTGCTCGCTTGTTGCTTTGTAAGAATAAGTAGCTATTCTGCAAATAACCCTAATATTTCGTATTTCTCTAAAAAACCAGTGTTTGAGAGGGAAGTTCTACGCTCATTTCAGATTGATCTATGGGTAACTATCCATGAAAATACCTGTAAACCGCTCTTTTTTCAGTTTTTTTAAAGAGAGAGAAAATAAAAATAAAATACCAACTTTTTACGTATATTAATAACGAAGGACTTAAATATAGGATGATCAAAGGAGGCGTTCTTATGTATGAAGACGAATGGAGAGAATACTATGCAACCAAAAATGAGAGCATACATATTACGAGAAACAAACTCATTTTCCAATGCAATGAAGGAATCGCTCTGTCTACTTATAAAAAGGAAATTGAAAGAATCATGCATGCATTGGCACTTAAACTCTTATTACTGGAGTTAAATTCATATGATTTTTAATCTGCAAAAAAGTTTATAGCACCGTCGCTTATACCAGAAAATATAACAAACGCCGCATTGTTTTTTTGTGCACTTTAATAATCTATTCAACTAAGGAATTAAGCTGGCTGTCAAGAGAGTAATATCGTATTGAATCTCAGGTGGAAATTTTCTGCGGTATCTTTTTTGACTGAAATTACATTAGTGTCTTTTGGGGATTGTGTATGTAAGTATTTTTTAAAATCATTTTAACAAGTTTTGGACAAAAATTCTCATGAAAAAACAGAATTTAAATAGCATGATAAATTAGAGAAGATAGTTTAATGTGCTTATAGGAACACCCCACTTTTACAGTCACAATCAATAACCTTGCTACTTTCTTTCGAAATTGATAAGAGTCTAAAGGATTGACAACGCTTGATAGTGAGCATAAACTTAATGTACGCTAGTTAGTTTACAAGTGTAAACTAAAAAAGTATGATGTGTCGTCTCTGAAATTCTCCCTGATTCAAGTCATAACCAGAGTACATATCGGTTATTTTTTGATTCCATATTTTTTCCTTTATGTGCTGAGGATTAAGGGGTACCAATTGTAATTGCGCGTTATATGGTCTTTGTTTAGAATCGCTCTCCAAAAAGCCAATTTTTTTGCATAGAATTTTTAGATGTGTTACCATTAATTAGAATTATTATAAATAAGAAGTAGGTATCATTGTTTCAGTACAAAGACTAGGAGGAATGGAAGATGGAAATAGACTACAAGGATCATGGGAAGAAGCCGTATATCATTAATATTGAAGACGCCACCACAGGAAATGATAATTACCGGACGACCATTTGGACAGGCAGTAAACTGCAAGTCACCGTAATGTCCATTCAACCGGGCGATGACATCGGTTTGGAAGTGCACGAAGGCATTGACCAATTTATCCGTATTGAAGAAGGAGAAGGCGTGTGTAAAATGGGGCCTTCTAAAGATAACTTACATGTTCAACAAAAAGTGATGGATGATGACGCCGTATTTGTTCCGGCAGACATGTGGCACAACATCGAAAACACCGGTGATAAGCCGCTCAGACTGTATACCATTTATGCTGGTCCAGATCACCTTGAAGGAACGGTTCACCCTACTCATGAAGACGCCAAAAACGATCCAAACGAACACTGAGGTACACTAGGATGAAACAAAAGCCTTGCACCCGTATGGATGGTCCACTGGTGCAGGGCTTTTTTATAAAGGAGAGAAGTGGTATGAGTGATTCATTGTTTCAATTAGAGAAGGTTGGTTTTCAGGCAAACGGAAACCAAATCCTTCAAGATATCTCTTTTACAGTAAACAAAGGGGAAGTGATTGTTTTTTCTGGTCCTTCTGGAAGTGGAAAAAGTACCCTTTTGAAATTAATTGGTACGCTGCTTTCCCCAACTTCCGGAAAAATTTATTATCGAGGTACGGATCTGCAAAAAATCGATCCTGTGGAGTATAGAAAAGAAGTCTCTTATTTCTTTCAAAACGCTTCTCTATTCGATGAGACAGTTCAAGAGAACTTGTCTTTTCCTGCCCGCATAAGAGAAGAAGGATTTGATCGGGAACGTGCAAAAAAATTGTTAGAACGAGTTCAAATACCTGAAACTTACTTATCGAAAGAGGTCAAGGAACTATCAGGAGGGGAAAAACAACGGGTTGCATTGGTCCGAAATTTGATGTATCAACCGAAAGTGTTGCTCCTGGATGAAGTTACCAGTTCATTGGACCAAGAAAACAGAGCGATTGTCCTTGATTTAGTCCGAGACATGATGAAAGACCAACAAACTACGGTGTTGGCCGTCACTCACAACCAGGAAGAAATCGACCAAGCTTCTCGTCTGATTACTATCAAAGGTGGAAAAATGGAGGAATCGAAATGACAAACAATTTGGAAATCAGTAATCTTTCTTTGCTTTTATCCTCTGTCCTCTTGATAGTTGCCTTGTTGATTGATTACAAAGAGAAATTGGGATTAGGAAACGACATTTTTATTGCGGGAATTCGCGCTGTCGTTCAATTATTCCTTATTGGATATGTATTGAGCTACGTATTACGAGTGGATAACAACTTTCTCACTTTAGCGATGGTTTTGTTCATTGTGTTCAACGCTTCTTATAACGCCCATACACGCAGTGAGGGGATCAACCGCTCTTTTAAAATTTCAACGACGGCTATTGGAGTAGGAACAGCCTTGTCCTTATTCATTCTTGTTTTTTCAGGAGTCATTGACTGGACCCCTTCCCAAATCGTTCCAATTACAGGCATGATTGCCAGCAACGCCATGACTGCGATTGGAGTGACCTATCGGTCTTTGAATTCAAAATTTACGGACCAACGCCAACAGGTATTGGAAAAATTGGCATTGGGAGCCAATAAAAAACAAGCGTCCATGAGTATTGTAAGAGAAAGCGTCAAAACGGGCATGGCTCCTTCTATTGACCGAACAAAAACGGTTGGACTTGTCAGCCTACCAGGTATGATGTCAGGGTTGATTTTTGCGGGAATTGATCCTGTTCAAGCGATTCGTTACCAAATTGTTGTGATGTTTATGTTGATTTCAGTTACTGCGATTTCTTCATTTATTGCTAGTTATATGGCTTACCGTGAGTTTTATAACAATCGCAGTCAATTAATTATATGATTTGGGATGATACACTACTCTTAAAACCAGTGGTTACAATTTTATGTAGTTAAAAGAAGACCTCACGAGAATAATTGCAAAAAGAACTTCATTTTTTAATGAAGAAGGATATTTTTGTCATCGAATCTTTGGAACGACTAGGGCGAAGCTATGATGAAATTTTTTATATAGTGCAGCAACTGGATTAAAAGGATATCGGACTGATTGTTTTGAACATGCCTATCCTCAACCAATGAGAACTTTCGACGAAATCATGTTCTAGAAAGAAATTTCTATCCAATAAGAATTCCAAATCATGGACACTATTATCAAAGAAGCTTTAATAGATAAAATATTCAAAGCAGATTCTAAAAAAGTCGATTCCACAAAATATACATGAAATGAAAAATGGAGGAATATAAGTGAACTTTATGTATGAAGTTAAAACAACTAAATCATTCCAAGCGGCAACAGAAGCACTCATTGAGAAACTCAAAGAAAGAGAATTTGGTGTATTGTATCAAGTTAATTTTAAAGAAAAAATTAAATCTAAAGGGTTAGATTTCCCTACAAATTTTGAGGTATTAGAAGTATGTAATCCAAAACAAGCAAAAGAAGTATTGGAAAAACGTATTGAAGTTGGCTACTTTTTACCGTGTAAGGTAGTTGTTTATGAAAAAGAAGCCGATGTGTATATTGGACTACTAAAACCAACAGTATTAATTGACTTCTAGCAGAACAGGAAAAATGACCGAGCTTTCTCATGAGTTTCCAGTGATTGTTACTACTCCTAGTGCTACCCTTAACGGTATATTGGTGCAAGACAACAATGATAATAATTGCTATATAATGGTAGACGGTCAAACTCTATACAGAGGAACATACCAATAAATTTTGAGTCTTAATATGACTGATATTTATAAAAAATTCCTGATATTAGAACAAGAATACGCTGTCTTCAAATGTATAATATTACAATAGCACGATATAGCAATATTGTTATATCGTGTTTCATAATAATTAAGAGCTTTAAAATTAGTATTTATTAGATACGTAAAAGCTATTTTAGTATTGATAAATTGTTACCAGCAACAAAAAAGAAGTTACTTAGTGCTAACTTTTGAGCAACTGCTAGAGGAGGTAGGATATGGCTAATTATCCTGTAATTTTTATTGTATTTTCTAGAAATGTAATTATTCTCTTAAACATTCCAGCAAATCCAAGTATATAGAAAATTTACGTTTTCTATATACTTGGATTTGAATTATAGCTATTTGTAATTTACTTCAATTATTTCGCTATAGCAGCTAATAACACTATAAAGACACATACAGCAACTCCTTAAATGGGTTTCGTATGTGTCTTTATAGTGTTGATCACTTCATATTTTAGTTGGTCAAAATCCTTATCATATGTAGCAATATATACCACTAAATTTACAGCATCTTTTTGATCAATAGCTAAAAGCTGTCCATTGATTTTCAAAAAGACAAAAGTAGCTAAGAAAGCAGTACGTTTATTTGCATTATGAAAAGGATGTTTCTTTATCAATTGTATAAGTAGGATAGCTGCTTTTTCATAAATCGAAGGATAAACCTCTTCACCAAAAGCTGAGGCTCGAAGTTGTCCTACACACATTTCTAAAGCATTCGCGTCCTTTACACCAATGGGTTCATTAGGAGAGTATTTTTTTATTTGGATCACATTCATTTTTATAACATCTTTGGCTTCTAGGTAATGAACACTCATTTATCGACAAGCTCTCTAAAAGTAGTATCATATTCAGTTAATGCTTGAGATATTGCTACATCGATCTCATCAGATAAGGTTTGTTTTTTTGTAATTGCTGCTCGAAGTTTTTCTTCATCTAAAAAAACCGTATCTCCAGGATTTAACCCATTTTCTTTAAGAAACTCCTTTGAAATAGTTAATACTACTGAATTCCCTACTTCTCTGAATTTTCTTTCTTTGATTGCCATAGTCTTCTCCCCTTTTTTGTTTGTATATACAGTATATACGCTTATTGATTTTAAATCAATCGTAGTCCCTCTCATGTCTAACTCTATAGAAAGATTGTTCTTTCTATAGAATTAAGAAAAACCAAAAAAATTTTTAGAATACAAACTGCTATCCCCTCGCCTATTTATATATACCATTTATTTTATATGATTATATAGAACCTTATATAATTTGTGTTTTCCAAAAAAAATATAGCATACCAATTGACAAACGTCCCTATAATTGGTATAGTCCAATTGTAGAGGTACTCCTCTCTCCTACTTATTGAAAGGATGAATGACATGAAAAATACAGAAATATATCAAAAAATAGATACAATCATACTTCATATGCCCGATTATATAAAAGATTTTGTTCAAGATCGTGAAGATAAAGATCAATCACCTCGAACCACTTTAGAATATCTAAAAAATTATAAGCTCTTTTATGAATGGCTTCTGAGTGAGTCTATCGTTCCTGATACTTCAATCACCTCGATAAGACATTTAACTGCCTATGACCTAAACTTGTACAAATCTCATTTGAAACGTCGCGCAAAAGAAAATGTAAAAAAAGATACAACAAAAGCTAAGCTCGAAGATAATAATAACTTAGGCCTATCCACTTCTACTATCAATAGAAATATAACAGCATTGAAAGTTCTATTTAAATATCTTTCGAAAAGTTCCAATAATCCTCTAGGAAAACCATACTTAGACGATAATCCTATGGACCAGGTAGCAACTATCACAGATAAAACAACTTTAGCAGCTCGTGCAAATGCCATTGAGAAAAAATTATTTCTAGACGAAGATACACAAAATTATCTAGATTATATTGCCAATGAATATAAAAATACTTTGAGCAAACGAGCTCTGATCTATTACCATCGAGATGTAGAAAGAGACCTGGCGATCAATGCACTGATTTTAGGATCTGGATTGAGACTCTCCGAGGTTGTAAATATTAACTTAGATGATCTATCTTTGGATAAGAATAATGTGGTAGTAACTAGAAAAGGAAATAAGAGAGATGCGGTCAATATAGCAGCGTTCGCAATGGAATATTTAGCTAATTATCTAGCTATTCGGAAAGAAAGATATAAAGTGACAGAAAACGAAAAAGCATTATTTCTAGCAATTTACCAAGGAGAAGCCAAACGTATATCCGGTATTGCAATCGAACGGATGGTAGCAAAATATTCGAAAGGATTCAGAGTCCAAGTCAGTCCGCATAAACTGCGTCATACATTGGCTACTAGACTCTACCAACAGACAAATTCTTTGGTATTGACTGCCCAACAATTGGGACATTCAAGTACCAATACAACGACTTTATATACCCATATAGACAATGCGGCTACAATTGATGCATTGAATTCATTATAAAAAAAAGTCCAACTACAAATAGATTTCGTAGTTGGTTTTTTTTATCTCTAATCATGCAAAGATTAAATACCTAATTTAAATCCTTTTAAGGAAGCACCGATTTCATCTTCTGTAATTCCAATATATCTTTTAGTAATCGATTGAGAACTATGATTAAAAATAAACATTAAGGTAGCAATGTCTCTAGTTTTCTTGTAGTAGTGATACCCAAAAGTTTTTCTTAATGTATGTGTTCCTATATCATCTCTTCCTAATTTTTCTGCTATATCTGCATATATCTGATAGACACGATCCCTTGTTATATGTCGACCTTGTTGCCGACTTGGAAATAACCAATCATTTTCTTCTTTACCTTCAGTATATAATAAAATCTCTTCTCTCAAATTATCTATAAAAATCGGTTTTCGCTTACCTGTTTTATGTTCAACAATAATAGGCTTACTTTTACCTCGTATGTCTCCAACTTTTAATCCTATAATATCTGACATACGTAACCCATTATTGATTCCAAACAAAAATAAAAAACTATCTCTTTCTGGATTACTTGTTCTTCTTAGCCAAAACTGAAAATCTTGTATCTCTTCATTTGTCCTTAACGGTTGTACATTATAGCTCACTATTGTTTCCCTTCTTAAAAATATTCTGAGTTCATGATTATATATATATTTTACCATAATCATGAACTTATATATATACTCTGTTAAAAGTGAAGAAAATCAAGGGGTTTAGTTTATGATTTTATATCATTTCAGTAACTCAGAATATTCCGACTTTTTTGTACAAAAAAATTAACCTTACTTATATGAAGATTCTAAGCTCTTATTTAAATTTTAGACGGGCAGTTATCCGTAGAAGTTCTTAGAATAGCTAATTTACATAATTAAATTATATGAAATTTAAGTTTGAACAATATACTAAGAACTCCCCTTACTATAAAGTGAAATAAATTAGCATATGAATAACCGTGCTACCAAGCTTTTCATTAATAAAATATTTTTATTAATATTTTATAACTTTACGCAAGATCATAATTTTGTCTGTGTAGATATTTCATTATATCACTAAAGATAATAAGATTTAATGACCTCATTAATATTGTTTGCTAGGTCCAAACTCTTATTAAACTTTCTTTGCTATAAAACCCAAACATAGTAATAAAAGAATAACTTATTACCTTTAAATTATACTACCAACAAATGGTAGTATATTATTAATTTATATAATATGAAACCTAAAACATAGTAGTATGTTAATTTATACTAAATTAAATAAAGTACTACCTTTAATAGGTAGTACTTTATTATCAAGCCATTATTCCTTCTTCTACTAGTTCTTTTTGTCACATAATTTTGCAATCAATAAATGTTGCGCAATAAGTATAAGAATTCCATTTTCTAAATTTGAAAGGTGATCCATAATTTCATGTTCAAGTAGTTTATTAATTGTCCACTTGTCGCTTCATCTAAAAATTTTATAGGTTTTAGGAATGCTATTCGCTTATTTTAGGAAGATTTTAACTGTTTGCTGTAGATATATATCATACTAGTATCGTAATAAAAGTACTCTAAAACAAGAATTTTCAAATACGCAAAATTAAGTACGAAAGAGTTGAAACAAATTTGGAGAAAAATGAGCATAGAATGTCTAATGAGTTAAATAGACCTAAAAATTATCTAAAAGTGGAGCAAAATTAGGAATTACAAACAAAACACTAAATTAGTTTATATAATTTTCCGTAATATTTAATATATATGAAAAGGAAAACGTAGAAAATTACGTCTACGTTTTCCTATTTAGTTCTTATTTTTATTAAATTTTATATTTGCTCTTTTCACTTTTCGGAATAAATTAACTGTGACTCTTGATACCTTCTTTTATATATTGCTAATGTATTTTCTCCATTGCTATGAAAATAGAATCAACATATTTATAATATCTATCTAATCTATTTTCATTTAACCGCAGCATCTTATTAAATAACGTGTAAATAAGAATATAAAAGTTATTGAACTAATTAATAAAGATAGAATCATCGTAGTTGGATACGTAGATGAAACCTCAACTATAGTTCTTTTTCCCGTACTTTTAATAGACACTAAACCATTGTCATTTTCTATAGTGCTCTTTTTCCCATTTACTTTCACAACTGTTCCCCAATAATTGAATACAGGTAATGTGATATTTTGCTCATCGGCATCTTCTACTGTATAGACTATTTGGTTCTGTTGCGAAGTTTGAAAATCAAACG
>NZ_KV833888.1:0-69549 GCF_001837725.1 Enterococcus sp. HMSC072F02 | reverse complement strand
TTATTTTTCTAACTTAATTTTACAATTCGCGTGTAAAAAAAGAGGGTAGATTAGCCAAATCTTTCCCTCGAAAAATCATTATTTCACCAAACCATGTTTGAATGCATAGATAGCGGCTTGTGTACGGTCTTCCACTTCTAGCTTAGCCAATATATTGGAAACATGTGTTTTTACTGTTTTCAGTGTAATGAATAATTCGTCCGCTATTTCCTGATTACTTTTTCCTTCAGAAATCAGCATTAAAATTTCATTTTCCCGATTCGTTAGTTCTTCATGTAATACAGGCTCATTTCGCCGACTCATTTTTTCCATCATTTTTGTTGTCACTTCTGGTTCTAATACTCGCTCGCCGCGTTGCGTTGCCCTTATAGCATCAGCAATTTCATGTGCGGTAGAGGTCTTCAACAAATACCCTGCTGCACCTGCTTCAATGGCAGGATAAACTTTTTCGTCATCAATAAAACTGGTTACGATAATGATTTTAGCTTCTAGCCAATCTTTTAAGATTGCTTTTGTTGATTCGATACCATCCATTTCTTCCATGACTAAGTCCATTAAAATGACGTCCGGTCGAAGTGTCATCGCCTTCTCATAGCCTTGTCGTCCATTTTCAGCTTCTCCAATTACTTCAATGTCTTCTTGAATAGATAAATAAGAAGAGACACCTAAGCGCACCATTTCATGGTCATCTACTAATAAAACTTTTATCATCCTTATCTATGCCTCCTTCATCAAAGGGACCTTGATTTCTACACTTGTACCTTGCCCTTTAAAACTAATGATTTTTACTGTTCCACCAATACCAGCTACTCGTTCTTTGATATTGTTCAATCCATAACTTCCCGTTTTCGTTTCATTCATATTAAACCCTGTTCCGTCGTCAATAATACGTAACAAAAGATTATTGTCTATTTTGTGCAAATATACCTCTAATTCATTGGCTTTGGCATGTCTTAATGTATTTGATAACAATTCTTGAACGATTCGGAACAAGTGATCCTCAATGGAACTAGATAGTTTTACATCTTCTACATCCCATTTCAGCGAAATCTGGATTTTATTTTGCAATTCCTTCAATAATTGCTCGATACCTTGCTTTAAACTTTTCTCTTCTAAATTGACTGGACGCAGATGAAGAAGCAGCGCACGCATCTCAGACTGGGAAGCGTTGATGATCTCTGCTACCATTTTCAACTGCTTGCGGAACATTTCTGGTGTCTCGCTTTTTTCTGCTTGCTCCGTTAATGCCGACATCATCATCATTGCTGCAAACAATTGTTGCGAAACTGAATCATGCAGCTCACGGGCTAATCGATGTCTTTCTAATTCTAAAATTTCTTCTTTGGTTTGTCCATCTACATATTGGGGACGGCTCGTTACAATTTGTAATTCACTAGATACTTCAATCATTTTTTCTTTTATTTTAGTGATTTCCTTATCAATATCTTTGATGTATAAATCGTCCGATGCACTTGGGATCGGAAGAAGCAACAATTTGGATTCATAATTGCCAGAAGAGAGTGCACGCAGCTTTTCTTCGATTTTCCCGTATTTTGTCTTTTGAATAAGTGATAATAATAGAAAGACGATTAATCCTACACCTAAGGAAATAGCTAACAAATGGAAGATAAGCGGAACATATAATAAACGTGCACGCAGTAATTCTCCCCACCAATGACTTTGATTACTGGCATAAAAATAAGTGAAAAGTGAAAATAGAATAATAAGGAAAGCCGCAATCCCCGAATAAACAGCTAGCATCGCTCTGGATATTTTTCCCATCATATTCGTATCACCTCGACATCTCCAATCAAGGTATTAGTAATAATCTTCAGTCTACGAGGGTTTTCATCATAATCACTGCTGTAGATTTTGATTTTTTCATTTTTCAAAGAAAATTGCTCTTCTTCAAACAAGACATTTCCTACTAATGTCGCATGCTCTAATCGGATGGCTACGCCCAAAGGTACTAAGATCCGTGTTCTGCCTATCCCTTTTCTTACAATCACAATATTATCATCTTTTGGCAAAAGCGTATTGCCCAAATCTATGATAGTATCACCAGAAATGACGGCGATGTTGATATCGTCCCATTCATAGACGTCGTTTCCAATACGTTGGTTACCGAATAATTGCTGTCTTTTCCGCTCATTATTATGTGTTTTTAATTGCTCTGTTTGGACCATCATGATCTGTTTCTTTCGCCAAAAAGCATTTTTGGTTAAATCTATCCCTGAAATCTCTACACCTTTTAGTCCAATAAATAAAACGGCAAATACAGCCATCATCCATAAAGCAGGACTGTTGACTAAGCTAAAAAAAATGACCAAACTTCCTAATATCAATTGAAAATTTTGAAATTTAGTACGAGGATGTTTGCGCATAGCTAGATATATATTGAAAATACCGAATATCACTAAAAGCAAAAGTCCAGTATTGTTTACGATTTGCCAAACAGCAAATAACAGCAGTAGTGCTTCAACTACCACAAAAAAACGCCAAGAACTATTCATCGCTCTTTCTCCCTCCTGACACATTCTCATTTCATCATACCTATTTTTTTAACTGTTGGCTATAGGACTTTAGATGTAAGATCGTTTGTTGAAATCTGAAATACACAAAGAGAAAAAGATCTAGAGTGTATCATCAGTAAGATGAACTCTCTAGATCTTTCAGTCAGACTACGCTTGTTCTACTTTGACGATTTTAACTAGCATATCGCCACCTGGAGTAGCAATAGTTACTTCATCATTTTTACGTTTGCCAATCAATGCTTGCGCAATAGGAGAATCATTGGAAATTTTGCCAGAAAACGGATCTGCTTCAGCACTTCCGACAATCGTGTACTCTTCTTCTTCTCCATCTGGTAGTTCGATGAATGTAACTGTTTTACCAATTGATACCTCATCTGCATCTACACCGTCGTTATCGATGATTTGAGCAAAACGAATCATATTTTCAATTGTTGTGATTCTTCCTTCAACAAATGCTTGTTCATCTTTCGCTGATTCATATTCAGAGTTTTCGGAAAGATCTCCGAAACCGCGGGCAATTTTGATTCGTTCAATGATTTCTCCGCGTTTGACTGTTTTTAATTCTTCTAATTCTTTTTCTAATTTTTCTTTACCTTCTAGAGTCATTGGATAAACTTTCTCTACCATGTGTAACGTCTCCTTTTTTCGATAAAATACCGCAAAAGGTAATCTTTTGAGGAATATAGTCCAAAAAAGATTACCACGCTTTTCTTCAAATGTAAATGTTTTTCTAAAAATGATCAATGTCTAGAGCCTGTTTTTCTAAGAATTATTTACATATTTTTCCACTAATTCCATATGTTCTTCATATGTTTTAGCGAAATAAACATTTCCAGTGCTCGTATCTGCTACGAAATAATAATAGTCATTTTCTGCTGGTTCTAACACTGCCTTGATTGCCTCTTCGCTTGGATTGTCAAAAGGTCCAGGTCCATAGCCGGTATTGGTATACAAATTATATGGTGAATCTACAGCTGTATCTTCATACGTCACTAATTCTTTGTGTTCACCTAATGCGTATAAAACAGAGATATCTGACTGAAGTGGCATATTTGCCTTGATTCGGTTAAAGAAGACTTGTGCAATGTTTTTACGATCGTTTTCTTTTACGCCTTCTTTTTCAACTAGAGAAGCCAAAGTTAAAACTTCTTGTACAGTCAAATTTTTCTGCTTGATAGCTGAATAATAGTTTTGCATGACCGTATTCGTCTTGTTCACCATTTCAATCACTAGATCCTTAAGCGAAGTACTCGTGTAATAATCATATGTGGCTGGGAATAAGTAACCTTCCAAACGGTATTTTGTGTTCTCAGCTTTAGATGCACTTTCCAACAGTTCTGGGAATTTTTGGTGCAACTCGTTAAAGAAAGTCTCATCATTCACTAAATCTAAAAATTCTTTCTTGTCTTTACCAGTTACCTTCGCTACCCGTTCAGCAATCTGATCGATATCGTAACCTTCTGGAATAGCAATTTTCCCATCTGCAACTTTTGTTGGCTCAGAAGTGCCGCCTTCTTGCAGCTGTTTGCCAATCTCGTCAAGAGTCATATTAGGCGCTAACTGATAATAGCCAGCTTGAAAGCCAGTTAAATTTTTAAATTTTGTATAATAATTGAAAACAATCCCGCTTTTAATAATATTGTCCTTCTCCAAAATCTCACCAATCTGCTTGTTAGAAGAGCCACTCGGGATCTCCACTTGGACTAATTGGTCATCTGATTTATCTAAAGGCTTCAACCCGCTATCTACATAGCGATACACGGTAAATCCAAGAAATCCGCCAATAATCAATAATGTAAGAGCAATCACTAAAATGATCTTCCTCACAATCTTATCTTCTTTTTTACGCAGATTTCTCCGCTTGTCGATTATATCTGCTGTAGCTGCCTTACTGGCTTCTTTTTTATCTTTACTTGGGTGTTGTTTGTTTCCTGACAAAACAACTCCTCCTTACTATCATCTTCGTAACTCTGTTTATTATACATGAAATTTCTACTGCCGTGAATTATTTTACCAAATATTATGTCAAAATTGTAAGTGGCAAATACTCTTTTTGAGGATTACAATGAAAAATAGTTAAAAATGGATAGAAAGGAATTAACATGTCAAAAGGAAAACATCGAAAAAAACAAAAAATTTCTATTTCTTTTCTTGTAATTTTATTATTGTCTGTCAGCTTCTTTTCAACAGGCATCATTATAGGAGGTCAATTAACCAAAACACCTCAGTCCCAAACTTATAAAACGGAGCCAGCACAACTTACTTCCAATTTAACGCCCGATGAGCAGAGGCTTGCTAGCAAAATTGATCAATTACTACAAAAATCAGATTATATCGGTTCGATTTATGTTCGCAAAAATAATCGCGTACTATTAGAAAAAGGATATGGATACGCAAATCTGCGCGTAAAAGAACCGAATTCGCCTTCCATTTACTATCAAATCGGTTCAATTCAAAAAGCAATGACTGCTTTACTGATACTAAAACAAATCCAAACTGGCAAGTTAACTTTTGACACAAAGTTAGCTGAATTTTATCCTCAGATTCCTGGAGGTCAGCAAATCACAATCAAAAATATGCTTTATATGCGCTCTGGTCTTCATCGAACTGCTTCTCCCGACAAACCTATGTCGGATAGTGAAATCATTCAGTTCGCCCTTCATCATTTGAAACTTACTGATTATGATACGTATCATTATGAACCATTGAATTATACATTGCTTACAGGGATATTGATCAAACTAACGAATCAGCCTTATGAAACTCTTCTAAAAAAAGAAATCATTCGTCCTCTCCATCTAGAACATACAGATTTTTATGACAATGTAAAAAATTCGCCTCAACACGCTGTATCTTACCAGATGTCTGCAACTGACGATTATTCAAAAGCATTGATCGAGCCTGAAACCGACATCCGAAATGAATTAGGTACAGGAAATATAAGTATGTCTGTTTATGACTTGAACAAATTCTTTACCAGTGTTCTTTCTGGCTTTATCATACCAAAAGAACTACTTTTCTCATTGTGGCAAAATAATGGTGATAAACATCCTTACAGCGGCGGTGTTTACAGTGGAAACGATTATATCCTTTCTCAGGGGAATATCAATCGATTCCATGCAGTAGTGGCGATGAAAAAAGACACTAAAGATGCAATCGTTATGGAAAGTAATATCCAATCAGATAAAAACATCAAATTGCCGGCCACTGATTTAAGAAATCAGATTTATGAACTGATGGAAGGTGTTAATTTAAAAAGCTAAGTCGAAACAAAAAAACCAGCATCTTGCTGGTTTTTATTTTAGTTGATTTCTGACTTTAAATATCGTTCCATTCCACTCAATATATCAAATTTAGGCTGATAGCCTAAAGAACGAATTTTTGAAATATCAGCTAAAGAATCACGAATATCCCCTGAACGCTCCGCTTCATATTTAAGCGTTAGCTCTGTTCCTAAGATTTGATCAATTGAATGAATCAATTCAAGTAGCGTAGTGCTTTTTCCTGTACCGACATTGAATTGCTGTCCTAAAGCTTTTTCTTCCTTGGCAACAAGTAAAAGTGCTTGTATAACATCTTCTATATAAACGAAGTCTCTAGATTGGCTCCCATCGCCAAATAAAGTAAATTCTGCTTTTTCTTTTGCCAATTGTTTTTTGTAACGATCCACTAGAATCGAAATGACTCCGCTATATGGAGAGTTTGGATTTTGATTTGGACCATAAACGTTAAAAAATCGGACAGCACTAGTCGGAACATCATATAAATGACAGTAATCCAAAACATATTGTTCTGCTGCAAACTTATCGATGGCATATGGTGTTAATGGACGGATGACTGATTCTTCTTTTTTTGGCAATGTTGGTTCATCACCATAAACTGCAGCTGAGGAACTAAATACTAATCGTTTTAAATCAGATTGATATTTTCGTGCTAATTCAAGCAATAAAAGCGCACTGTCAAAATTTACACGATGTGTTTCTAAAGGCCGTTCTACAGAATCTGCCACACTAGCTACAGCAGCTAGATGAAAAATATAGGCAAACTGATATTCTTTCATGATTCTTTCCATCAATTGAGGATCTGATACATCCCCCTCAATGAAAGTCACTTGTTTCTCCATATCCAAGTTTTCTTTTTTTCCCATTGATAAATCGTCGACTACTACGATTTTGTTTTCTTTTCCCAAATAATTCGCTAGCGTTGAACCAATAAAACCAGCTCCGCCAGTAATCAATATAATATCCATCAAATTCACTCCAATTGCACATTTTCGCATCAAATAATATTAGTTTACCATTTTTATATTTTAAATCAACCAAATACCATTTACATTATTGTAAAACGGATAGGACATAAATTACCCTATTCGGTTTTACAACTATAAAATACAAGACATCAATGTTCTTTTAGTAAAGCGCGAAATTTAGCCATACTTGATAAAAATATACGATGTACAATAATTAAGTAAGCAATATAGATCAGTGTATAGGATATCATGCTGGTGAAGCTACCATGAAACCAAATATTACTAAAAATAAACATCAGCGTCAAAATTGTTTCAAAAACCATCTTCTTCCCAATCTTTAATCCCATATCTTTGCAAAGAAAAAATTCAGCCAAATTACAGCGGAAAGCTAAACTTAAGAGAATCAAGCCTACTGCTAAGTTTAGATTACCTATAATAAAAATAACAAATAGTGAAGCTAATAAAGATAAAACTAATGTTATCACATTAACCATTAGTATCGTTTTTTCTTTACGTAAAGTTTTTAGGTAAGTATTGATTAGTAAAGACATTCTTCCTTCATAAATCACAATAGGAAATAAAATACCCATAAAATTCAGACTTTCTGTGTATTCAGGTAGCCACATACTCAAAATCAATTTTGCTGGGATGTAAAAAATCAATAATCCATAGGTTATAGGAACGAATAAGTCCCGTAAGATACGGAAGAGTTCAGGGAGTCTTTGCTGGTTCGTTCTTCTTAATAAAGGAAACATGACAATACCGATAGCATTTATGAAAGTCAAAAACATATTTGAAAGACTTAACGTGAATGATAATTTACCAAAAGTCTCTATTGTCCATTTTTGTTGAACAAAGAAACGGATTGTTCCAATAATCAGCATACTTGCTATGTTGCTGATCATCAATTTGCTTCCAATATTTATATTATCTAGTATCTCAGGAAATAATATTCGTAGATTGATCAGTTTAATATTCAACATATCTTTGATTAACGATATCCCCCAAATCGTTACTAGTACTTTAGAAAGGATATCCAATGCTATTAACCATAAAAAATTTCTACCACCAAAAGCAAAATAGATAGCTATTAACAATACATACAGATACCGATCGTTTCTTGATAGTTGTGCGTATTCTTTGATTCGATTCGTTGATTGAAAAATATAGAGAACAAATGTCTTAATGATTGTAACAACGGAAACCACCGCCGTTAAGATTAATATGACAGATTGTTCTGATGAAGGCAGAAACAACCAAGCCCAAATAGCTACCAGAAATGATAAACATAATTCAAAAATCAACAGATACCAGAACTGAGTACCCAATCCTCGTTTATCTAATCGATCATATTCTTCTCCGCCAATTTTTAAATAGATACCATCAATCCAACCAAAATGTAAAAAACCAACATATGAAGAATAAAAAACGTAAAGTTGCCAATAACTATACTCAGTCACTCCTAAAAGTTTCGGCACAAATAGATTTAATAGAACTGATATTCCTAAAGTAGCAAAATTGGCTGCTACAGTATAATATAAGTTTTTCATTACGGTTCTTGCTTTGTCATTCATTATTAATACCTACTTTGTCATGCTATATAATCTTATTCTATTTTTGGCTATAGACTGAATATATAGTAATTATGATTATTAAATTAATTAGTATAACTTTATAAAAACAAATCAGATTTATTCATTTTGTAAATCCTATCGGTTGATAAAAAATACCATGTTGTACGGAATATAAGAATTGTATGCTCCGGACACAATAAAAATTAAAATAAATATTAATAAGCTGAAAAGAATAAACACCAACAAGAATAAAAATTTATTTTTAAAAAGTTTATCTAATAAAATGGGAACGATAAAAATCTCTACTGTTGAAAATATCGTACTTATTCTACCACCAATTGTTGCTAAAGGTCCAAAGCAAACTAAAAGAATCGTTGATAAGCAGTATAACGTCAATAATATATTAAAGTTTTTTGTAAAGATTGAATTGTTGCTTTTTACAAAAATTGTGGCTCCGACCAATATTCCTAATTGCATGATAAATACCGGATTGAAGATCCAATTACCTTGTGCATAATAACCAGATAAGTAACCATAATAACGATCTGGAATCATAAATCGAAATAGATCTGGAAAAAAGAAAATGGTACCCACCAATGAGCTAGCTGAAATAAGTAGTATTTCTTTAGGAACGTTTATCTCTTTAACAATCTGTACAAAAAAATATGCAAGGATAATAAAGATAGAAACAATGTGAAATAGAGAACCTATAAGTGAAAGTAGTATGATATTTCTCAAATTTCTTTTTTTGAACGCTGGCAGAGCTAATAAGAATATAATAGCTACAATTGAAGATCTTATTTGTCCCATATCACGAACTAGGAAAAACCTTGAATAGTAATAAAGTAATGCAATCGACGGAACCGGAAAATAATTATTGAGTGCATAAGCTAGCAATAACAAACTTATTATTGAAAATAATAAAACGAAGGTTGAAAAATTCATTCCTAGTTCACGAACGATATAATTCAATAAAAGATAACCGGGTTCAGCGTCAATGCTACCATCAAAGATTTTACCCCAATTTATTAATCTATCAAAAAAATTGTTATAGGAAGAAAAATCGTATCCCGTAGAAAATCTGAAACCTGCTAAACCTGTTAAAAATACTATACCAGTATAAAAGAATATTTTTTTTCTAGTAAAATATTCTAAAACTGATAACATAGCTAGCAGTGCGAATGTTCCTACATAAATGTACAATGCTATTCTCCTTATATATAGATTATTTTAATGGTATTGGTTAAAGCTTTAGCAATTTCTAATTGTTCTTGGTACCATTTTTTTGTAGTGTTGTTCTTAAAACAAACAATTAGAATCTCATCAGGTCTAAAGGCTACAGGATTAGTGATAGTATTCAGATTCGAATAGATATTCGTGTTTTCATTCTTCGTAATTTGACTCTTATCGATGATTTCATTTTCTTCTAAAATCAAAAATTTATTCTTTGATGTCCCATTTAACAGCGAATTGATCACATTTGATTTTTCTTGTTTATCCGATAAATTCAATGAATTGATATCAATTGCTTGAACATCGTTTCCAAGTGTAAATTTTTGAGTAATCACTCTGGTTTTATACTCTTTCCAACTCACCAAAAGAGTACCTAAGCCAACTGTCAAGATGATGATTACTAAGACTAATAATACGATTTTTTTAGTACTAATCCCACGGGATGATTGGAGAGGCACTATTCTGTTATATTCAAGTTCTTTATTAATAAAATAGTAGGTTTTATTATCAAAAAATGGCAATTCTCCATTTGTCATCTCTTTTTGTAATAAATCAGAAATTTGTTTTTTTTCTTGTTCAGAAACCTCATTTGTAAGCTGAACATCAATAGTATTTTGAATATCATTGTATGTCACACTTAATTTTTCCAATGTCTCATTTGAGAATTGTTTTTTTTCTTGTAAGCTAGTCAAGTATACTTGTTTTATAGCACCAGAAGCGGTCATGATGTTACCTTGGCTATTTTCTAAAATAAATGAAAAAAGGGGTTGATTTTTTTGATTACTGTCCTCAATCTTACTCTGTGAATAAGTAGAATAGAAAAATAATCCTCCCACAAACAGTAAACTTACCACAAATGATAGGATATATATTCTTAAATGATCTTTAAAAAAAGAATAGATATCTTTAGGTGAGAGACTCATATTAGACATTTATCTTCCTCCGTTTATTATCGGTATTTTTTATTTAATCTGCTTTTTACGAAGTATAGGATATCTGCAAGAAAAGAGTGCAATACCGCATAAGACTTAAAGTTTTTCAATATATTCAATAGTTTATCTTCTTCAATAATCTTTAATCTTGTCTCTAGTTCTTTAAGCAGAGCCTTTAACGTTTTTTCTTTATAGTCTTTATCTGGCACATCCGTTCGCTGAACAAAATTTAAATTTGAGATGGTTAGTATCTTCAATAATTCAAGCTTACCTAAGCGAATATTCTTTTTAGTTTCAGCCGTTTTTTCTGTCTCTTCATTTTCAATCTGCATAGCGCTGCTTCCGTGTTTACGCCATAATCCTGTCTTTTCATTTAAGAGATAGAGCTTATCTGTCAAAACCCCGCTCGACCACATCGCCATATCATGTACAGGATAAAGAGAGGTTTCTAAAAACTTGTCAAATGTTGGGATGAAGTCTTTTTGAAAAGCGTAAACCCACCCTGGTCTATTTAAGAATACATTTTTTTTCGAAAAATAGATGTAATCGTTAGGTTGTTTCGTAGGTATTTTTCGTTTTTCACATGGATAAGAGACGCCATTTTCTTCAATCAATTCGTCGTAGTTAGATACTAATACTTTGATATTTTCAGGATCAGACATGATTTTTTCTGACATATGTTTAATTTTATGCGCATACCAGATATCATCTTGATCACTGAAAAAAATCACATCACCTGTTGCTTGGTGAATTAAACGTATAAAATTCTTTCTCCATCCAATATTTTCTTCATTGATTAGTAACTGCCATCCAGTCAATTGATGTTTTTCGATAAAATTCCTTACGATCTCGACTGTGCTATCTGTTGAACCGTCATCACATAACAGCACTTCATCCGGCATACGCTCTTGATTTCTGATTGATTCTAATTGTTCGATGATATTTTTTTCACCATTGTAAATTGGCATAATTACTGAAACTGTATAGGAACTATCTCTCATTTTTTCACTTCCCGCTTTTTTCTAGTATCTTTTTATTTTATAATGATCTCCTTTTTGCTTTTCCAGAGGTGGTAATTGCATATAATCTCCATACAGACTCTCTAAATACGTTTTATAATCTTTAGGAATTGAGAGCGTAGTGTCTTCAAATTCAACATAAGTTACTTCCGAAAAAGTACTTGTTGGTAAAAATTCCCTTACGCCATAGATTGTCGATACACAGACCCCTTTAAATTTCGAGTTGGCGTATCTTTTATTGGTGCTATTTGCTAGTTGATTCATTTTCACAGCAAAGTAGTTAGCGCCTTTACTTTTAGCATATTTAGAAATTATTTTTTTTATAAATATAAATTTTTCTTCAGGTTTGAACTTCTTTTTACTCTGTGCTCCTCTAAACACGTCTAACATTTTCATTCTTTTAACTAAATATTTTTGCGTATATTTATTTTCTGGAGCAGAATCGATTGGAAAAATATCTAAGAATAATCCATGTTGCGCTACTCTGTAGTCATCATCAATATATGTCCGAGTATCATTAATTTTTGCAAAAGCATACTCCCACTTGTTGTCAATCTCTAATGCTTTCAATTCAAGATAAGCTGGCAGCTCGAGTGATAAGCTGATAAGTTTATTATAGTCTTCTCGCGGCATAATAATATCAGCATCATCATCCCATGGAATAAACCCTTTATGTCTAATAGCTCCTAATAAAGTCCCACCAGCTAAAAAATACGTCAAATTATGCTTTTGACAAAACTGATCGAAAAATTTTAACAAATCTAATAAACCATCATGGATCTCTTTTGTACTCAAATACTCAGACATACTTTACTCCCCCTGATAAATCTTATATACCTTTAACATCTGTTGTAATGTATGGCTAACATCATATTCTAATAGCTCGGTTGTTACTTCATTAACCCAAGGCTGACTCAATATAACGTTACTCCATCTTTCCTTTGTTTCATCTAATTCAACGAATGTCACGTTTGGTGTTAATTTCGTATCTGAGGAAATAGTATTAGATAAGACAACTTTTTTTCTACTTGCTTGCGCTTCTAGCCCCACCATTGGTAAGCCTTCGTATAAAGATGTCATACAAAAAACATCCATCACTTGGAACAATGCTGGTATGTCATCTCTTTCTCCTAGTAAAAATACATTTTTTGATAGACCCATATCATCTATTTTTTTTTCTAAATTGTGTTGAAGGGAACCAGCACCTACAATTAATAATTTAGCATCAGGTCTCTTTTGGATTAATTCACTGAAAACATCGATAAGATAAGCTTGGTTCTTTTGTTTTTCAAGTCTACCAATGTTACCTACTACAAAGTCGTTTAAAGAAATGCCTAGTTCCTCTCTTTTCATTTCTCGTGTTTGTTCATCTGTTTCATATAAAGATAAATCAATACCATTATGGATAATCTCATAAGGATGACCTTGGAACAAACTATCACCAGCTTCTTTACTAACAGCTAAAAAATCAGTCGCCTCTTTAATAAGTAAATAGTGCAAATATTTCCTTAGTAGGTTCATAAAAAAATTAGACGGTTTGCCATCGCTTGTTGCATGGCTATGTGCGATTCGTTGGGTTACTCCTTGTTTTCTAGCTAACAATAGGTTGATCCCACCACCAAAGTATACTTCATTATGCACAATATCGAATTGTTGTTCTGCTAAAAGTCTTTTTACTTCAAACCAATATTTCACAATATTTTTTTTAGGATTTGTCACTACGAATATTCTTCCGCCCATTTTTTCTATTTCTTCATGATAATCCGTTACATTAGCAAAATCATCGTAGATCAAAAAATCAAACTGTAGCTTACGACGATCGACTTTTCGATAGAGATTCATCATGAAAGATTCGGCTCCACCTTTTCCCATTCTTCCTTGGAAGTGCAACACTCTTTTCACTTTACTCACTTAATCACCTGTTTTTCTAAATTTATTACCAAATATCGCTTAGAACGAATCTTTTTTTATTGTATGGTTTCTGCTAAAATATCCATCGTATATTTAAAACCATCTTTTGCATCAAAAATTGCTTTCCAACCTAAAGAACAAAGCTTTTCACTATTCAGACTAGAGTTATTCATGGGGTTGAATAGTTTTGCTTCGACTTCAGTAGGTAAATCAAACTCTAACTCTACGTTTCCAATCTCAGCTATCATCTTTGCCATTTCTGCAATACTAATGATTGATCTAGGATTTGAGATATTATATGCTTCTCCCGGATTTCCTTTGAGCAATGCCTGCAATATTGCAGTAGCACAATCTAAACTATAAGTATAGGATCTGATTTGACTGCCCGTACTTTTCATGATGATTTTTTCTCCTTTTAACGCATTTAGAACAAACGCCGAAGAAACACGTTTATCTTCTCGTTTTGCTGAAGGTCCGTAAATATGTCCTGGGCGAACAATGATACTTTCAACTCCATACTCTTTGAGATAACTAACGCATAGTGTCTCAGCTGCTCGTTTCCCCATGGGATAAGAAGAGCGAGGATTCAAAATATCGACATAGCCGTAATTAGTTTCTAATAATGGCTTATCTGTGCTAAAATCCCCATAGACTTCGCTTGATGATACGTATAGCAATCGTTCAACTTGTTTGTCTTTGGAAAATTCTAAGAGAGTAGTCAAGCCATAAATATTTCCTTGCATTGTTTCTACTGGTTTTTCCGTATATAAATCCGGACTTGCATGACTAGCTCCATGGATAATATAATCAACGTTTTTATCGAACGAGAACTCTTTCGTTGCGTCATACAGTACAGGTACAACACACATTTCAGCTGAAGCAGTAGAAAAGCGTTCTTCTAACCTTTCTACACTTCTCCCCAGGGCATAGATTGTTATATTCAGATCTAATTCTTGATTAGCCATTACCAATAAATCGACGACTGCAGAACAGATCAGACCATTTGCCCCAGTGACCATGATATTTTTTTCTTTAAATCCTTGCAAGATACCAGATGTCTCTTGGATACACTTTTTTAGATTTGAAAGATAGGTTTTATTTTCTAATAAATTCATTTGTTTTGCCTGCCTTACTTGATCCAGTCATCATTCGTCGAATTCAATAATGCTTTGAAAATCTCTAAATCATCTAACGTAGTAATTTTTAAGTTCTTTTCTGAGCCAGGTGAAAAATAAGATTTTTTCCCTAAAACTTGCATCAATTGACATGAAGCTGCCATATTAATGATTCCTTTTTCTTCTGCTAGTTGATACGTATCTATTATTTCGCCTAATTGATACGTATGCGGGGTCTGTGTACGAACAAGTAGATCACGATTCAAAGAATCCACAGAACTCGTCTCTCCTTTTTCTGCTAAAGTGAAGACGACTTCTGTACAAGGAATCACAGCAACAGCATTTCCATTTTTTTTATAGACTTCAATGCTTTCACTGATGATTTTTTTGCTTACCATTGGACGATTGCCATCATGAATCAACACGACATCGTTCCTATCACGTTTTTTATATATTTCTTTTAAACCATTATAGATCGATTCTTGTCCAGAGTTTCCACCTTCTACGATATACTTTAGTTTCGTGATATTGAACTGTTTTGCATAAGCAGTCAGCATTTCTTCCCACCCTTTTAAAATAACTACACAAATTTCGTCTATTTCCGGATGCTCTTCAAAAGCTTTCAGTGTATAAACCAGTATCGGAATGTTATTCACATGGATAAATTGTTTGGGTATGTCTTGACCTGTCCTAGTACCTGTACCTGACGCAGTTAATAAGGCAATGTTCATAAAATGATTTACTCCTTTTCTTGATCTTAATTATTAATAAGACTTTAATATTTTCTTTTCAATAAAGTGATTAGTTTAGGACTAATATGTTGTAATTTATTGGCTAAAATAATAGATAAATAGGCAAGCGATGTTGGTAAATTAAAATAAAGTTTAGTCAGCTTTTTTATAACTGAATCAGTACAGGCAATTGAACTTGCCTCTCTGATCACTGGATTGTTAAGAATATTCTTTATTGCACGTTTCTTTTCACGATTAGATAACTGATTTGTTTCTACGATAGACAAAATGACTGATGTAACTCCTTTTAATAAAAGCGAAGCCATCCCTGATTTATTGGCGTTTTTTGTCACTTCATTGGCTAACAAATAAAACTCCTCAAATGTTTTGAATTTATTTGGATTATATTTGTTCGTTATTCCTTTTCCCCCTTCAAAATCGTATATATATTCGATTTTAGGGTTTAAGATTACTTGTTGGCAGTGTTCATAATAATTAAGATTAAAGATACGGTCTTCACAACTACTGTAATTTTTGAATAGAATCTGTTTTTCCATCAAGAGTTCTCTCTTGTAGCATTTGTTCCAAACCACATACATCAGCTGCTGATTCATCAGCTGATACATATCATCCATGAATTGTTCATGATTTGTATATTGATATTCTGGAACAAGATAGTCCTTTTCCGAAATGATTTTCCCCCTGCTTAGCGTACGGAATATAAAAGAACTGATAAGCAGATCTGCTTCAGGATACTGTTCAAATAACTGCCGATAATCTGCTAAAATTTCTTTGACTGGCTCATCATCTGCATCGAAAAATAATACATATTTTCCTGTAGATTGCTTGATGCCTTCATTTCGAGCAAGTCCAGGTCCTTGATTTTCGGTTGTAAAAAGTTGAAAATGACTATCTCCTTGGATAGCTGACTGAATCAGCTGCTCTGTTTTGTCAGTTGACCCATCATTGACCAAAATCACTTCATATTCTTCAAATGCCAGATTTTTTAAAACTTCTATTGTATGAACGATCGTGTCTTCGGCATTATAAACTGGAACAATTATACTAAATATCGGATGGCTCATTTCATTTCTTTCCTCCAGCTTAGCGATAAATTTTCTCTTGTGAAAAGTCGATTTCTGCTAATGAACTGATATTTTCATCTTCATCTAGTCCTTGTGAGGACATCTTATCAAATAAGATTTTGATTGTTTGAAGTAAAATCTTCAAATCTAATAGTAAGGAATACTTTTTGATATACAACAAATCAAAACGTAGTTTACTATTATAATCTGATACATATTTTCCGTATACTTGTGCATATCCGGTAATCCCTGCACGTACATTGTGTCTTAAATAATAATAAGGATTTTCTTCATTGAACTGATCAACGAAAAATGGTCTTTCTGGACGTGGTCCGACAATCGACATATCGCCTTTCAATACATTAAAGATTTGAGGTAATTCGTCAAAACGTACGGCACGGATAAATTTGCCTACTGGTGTCACACGTGCATCATTGCTCTTTGCCAAGACTGGTCCTGATTTTGCTTCAGCTGTTGCACTCATGGAACGAAATTTATAGATTGAAAATTCCTTTTGATTTTTCGTAATACGTACTTGTTTATAAATAATTGGTCCAGGTGAAGTTGTTTTTACCAAAATCGCTGTGATTAGCATAAAAGGTGAAGCGAGGATCAATAAAATAAGCGAAACGATGATATCAAAGAGACGTTTGAATAATTCATATTCCGGCTGAATTTTGAAACCGGAAGCTTCAATGATACTTTCATCTTCGAAATTCATGATGTTCGGATTGATCATCGTTAAATTTTCAAAATTTGTATTTAAAAACAGCTTCTTCTCTTTTTTAGTCACTAATTGATAAATATTGATTTTTTCATCTTCTGGGATTTTTGAAGCCAAGTAGACAATATCGATGTCATCAATCAATTTTTTTGTGTTTTCATAATAATTGTCGATCACTACTGCTTCAACCTTATGTTTGTTGTTTTTCTTAGATTGAAAGTTTTGGATCGCTGGTGCGACATCTTTCTCCAAACCTACGATAAGTACTTTCTTATCACGACTGACTCTTAAGTATAGTTTATAAACGACTATCCGATAAACGCTAAGTAATATCGTGCCAAGTATAAACGAGAGCACGATGACGCCACGCGGAAATGCAAACCAACGTCCAGCAAAAGTAACCACCATGATCCCCAATGCTATCAGCACCTGTCCAATAACAGTAATGAAGACGATATCACTGATCATTCGGTTATAGAATACATAAGCTCCTAACAAAATATTCAACGCAATAAAGATAATGGAAATAAAAACTGCTGAATGCTGAAAGGTCTCTAAGTTTCTTGCTGGGACTTCTCCTTGGAACTTCAGCAAAAAGCTAAGATAGATCGACACATTCAATACAAGTACATCCATGATGATAATGAATATCCTGCGTGCCGCATTCCACTCCCCATTTTTATTCATATATACACTCCTAACCATAAAATAATGCCTCTATCATCTTACCATAGCAAAGTTTAAAAACCTAGTGAATAACCAAATTGTAAAATAAATTAAAAGAAAAATTCTTGTCTTTTAATAAGAATTGTTGTAGATACCTATACAATATTGCATAAGTAAAAAACTATTTCACCATCTATTTAGATGACGAAACAGTTTTTTATTTTTAGTCAGGTCTCAACGAAAAATCGCCGATTCCTTCTTTAGTTAGATTATCGTTATAAAATGGGTCATGAGCAATATAAGAAGGCCACTTATCTTGCATTTTTTTGATTTCCCCAGCAAAACGTCTTTGTTTTTCTGGTGTATCTTCATAACCTCTTGATTTAGATTCGAAATGGTACAATTCTGCTTGATGTGCATAGACATTGTAACGACCCAATTCATAAACTTTCAAGCACAAGTCAACATCGTTGAATGCTACTTCTAATGTTTCATCAAATCCATTGACAGCATTGAAGTCAGCTGCCTTGACCATCATACAAGCTGCAGTGACAGCTAAGTAATTGACATCAATGACCAATCGGCCGAAATAACCACAATGTGTTCGATCATAGTTATTCAATGCATGCCCTGCAACACCACCGATTCCTAATAATACTCCTGCATGCTGCGTTGTATCATCTGGATAAAACAGTTTTGCTCCTACACAGCCGATTCGATCAAACTGTGCATAAGAAACCATCGCCGTCATCCAATCTGGCTCAATCACTTCTGTATCGTTATTCAAGAATAAAAAGTATTTGCCGTTTGCTTTTTTTGCTGCTAAATTGTTGATTCGAGAATAATTGAATGGAATGTCAATCAATTCTACGATAAAGCGGTCTTTCAGCTGATGCTTGTATTCCGCAAATAATTCTTGCATTTTTGGATCTGTACTTCCATTATCCGCAATAATGATTTCATAATTTGAATAAGACGTTTTTTCGATGATCGAATCCACACAAGTTTTTAGATCTTCATAGCCATTCTTCGTTGGAATGATCACACTGACCAAATCCTCTTGCAAGACGTCATAAGTAATCTCATAAAATCCAGAAATTCTGCCAGGACGTACGCTTCCTTTGATGTTCCTTCTAAACAGGGCATCTGTCAATGCTTTCACTCCGGAATCATAGATATAACTTTTGGCTTCACCATTACTTGCAGTTGACCCTGGGATCGTCCGCCAATGATACAAGACTCGGTCAATGTGGTAAATATGATCTGCAGGGATTTGTTCTGTCACACGAAGGACCAAATCATAATCTTGAGACCCTTCATATCCTTTACGGAAACCGCCAAGTTCTTTAACAATCCTTGTCCGATATACGCCTAAGTGAGAGATATAATTATTTCCCATCAATGTATCGGGAGACCAGTCTGCTTTGAAGTGCGGGTCAAAGCGATTCCCATCTGCATCGATTTTATCTTCGTCACTGTAGATCAAATCCAGTTCTGGATGTACGTTTAGCACTTTTGCCACTTCATATAATGCAAATGGGGGTAATTCGTCATCATTATCTAAGAGCGCTATAAACTCTCCTTCTGCCATTTCCAATGCAGAATTAGTTGCCAGACTGATATGTCCATTTTCTTGTCGGAAAACGACTTTGATTCTATCATCTTTTGCTTGATAGGATTCCAGACACTTTCGGATAGCTGGATCAGTAGAAGCATCATCACTGATACATAGTTCCCAGTGATCATACGTTTGATCAAGTACCGAATTAATGCATTTTTCGAGCCATTTGATTTCAACGTTATAGACAGGCATAAGTATGGAAATCAATGGGCGGTAGGCAAATCCTTGTACTTCTTTCCTTTGCTCTTTCAGATCAGGTTTCTCATGACGACTGATCCACTCTGCATAGTCGATCGATCCTGGTTTCAATTCCAGTTTGACCCGGCGGATTGCTTTTTTTACGCCATGAGTCCTTGCATAATTTATCCCTTTTTTCAGTAATCTTTTTTTTCTTTCCCATGAAGATTCAATGCCGTCATCATAAGGATATTTACCGTTTAATTTCACAGCTATGCCATTTTGATGTCTTGCTGTTTGGAAGTCTAAGATTGCTTTTCCTCTCATTTTCCCTGATAAACGTACCTTAAAACCGCTTTGGGTCTTAACATCAAGATTATATAAATGATTGATATCCAATCTTACGACATGTGTTGCTTCAGCAATCACATTTTCTTTTTCTACCTTTATCGCAGGGATTTCTTTGGTCACTTCATCAATTGCCCAGCCCACAATAAGCAAATCGCCAGTGGCCCGTTCACGAGTGATTTGATCGATAAATACGGCAATTTCTTTTTTTTGCACGATTCGTTTACTCCTTATCTTTATAAGTTAATCATTATTTACATTTCAATGATCCATGATTGACCATTTTGAGCCACTGCTTCCACTAAGAATGAACGTTCCTTCTCGCAAAGGATCCGCAGTTCAAATCCTGCTTTTGCTCCTTCAGCTAGCTGTTTTGCTTGATTGACTTCTTCTCGTAAAACAGGAATTGCTTCAAAAAATGGTGATTGGTCAGCTGATAACTTATAGGACAATGGTTGGCGATCCGAATTAGCGATTCCCCATCCGATGATTTTTAATATCTTTGTTTCTGCATCCCAGATTTTTTCGTCAATACATAGAGAAAGCTCTTTTTCTTGGATTTTTTTCGATGTTTCTTTCTTACGTCGCCCTAATCTATGTTTGATTGTCCATTCATCACTTTCCAACAATGTGCAATAGCGATTTGTGGTTGTTTTTAACGTATGGACTAGTCTTGTATTTTCCTCAAGAAGATGATGATTTTCTCTTTCTAATTCATCATTTTTCTCAGAAAGCTGCTTTGTGACTTCAGCCATGGGACGAATCGTTTCCAACAATTCTTTCATTGTTGGTGTCAATTCCCCGATAAAGCGATAGTGACAATGGATAGTCACTTCTTTCGCAGAAATATCCGTTAGAACGAACTCTGGTAATTCTTTCCCATCAAACAAATAACAATCATTTACTGTTTTGACTACAGCATTCGAATCGATAAATGTGAGTTTTTCTCCGGCAGCTTCTGCGCTGAATTCGATAAAGCTAGGTTGTTGCGCGAAGCGAAACACCATTCTTTCTATTGTTTCTGATACGGGGAAACTTAGTGTCTCATTTTCCCCTGTGAAATTATTGAATGGTATTTGTTGGATTGTTTCATCTTGTTTCGTTTGCTGGGTTACTTCTAACACTTTTACATAATTAGAATTTTGTGGCTCTGCAATGGAACTTTGTGCTACTGGATGTTTCATCAATGAGAAAAAGTATTGGTAGACTTCACCAAATGGTCGCATTTTGAAATCATAGCGTACAGCTTCCGGCAATTCTTCATAAGTTGATTTTAATTCTGTATCACCTACAGCTAAGTACAAATAATCTTCAATATTAATGAATAATCCCGCTTTTTCAAAAACTTTTTGGAAGCCATCATGAGTATAAAAAGAATTATGGGTTTCATCTAGGAGACCATAAGAAGCCCACGGCAATTGGTTATTGAACAAATCGATCATGACAGAATTATGCGCCAAGTTAGGGAATGTAATCAGGATCTCTCCTTCTTCATTCAAAAATTCTCTGACTTTCTTCAATGTTTTTCCAGGATCTACCAAATGTTCTAAAACATCCGCAAACAAGACGTAATCAAATGTCTGTCCAGCATAATAGTTTGCCCACTCAAAACTTTCGATATCACCATAAAATCCATCTTGAGCAAATTCGCTGACAAAATCGAACAATTCCTTATCTAACTCAACAATGCTCACTTCACATTGTTTTGCACCGATTAAATGTTTCGTTAATCGGCCGTTTCCGGGACCAAACTCTAAAACTTTACTTCCTGGTTTGATCTGTGCGGCAATTTTTCCCACACTGCTTTGTTCATCTAGGTCCATTTCAAAATCATATTTCATTGCTATGAGTCCCTTCTTCCCATTTATGGTCTAAGACCACGATGCCTTCTCCGATATAAGAACCGCTGACAAACAAATTCATGTACTTTGTCTTATATACCAAAGGAACCGTTGCATTTTCTTCAAAGACCGCAACGTCAAAATAATATTCACCAGCTAACAAACCTAACTTTTCATACTCCAGATAAAAGATATTCTCTCCTTTTTTCCAAGGAATCTTGATACCATCTAGTAGAGTATTGAGTCCGCACACATAAAAATTGTCGACTGTTCGTAGCGCAATTCCTAAAACCGGATTTTTGATTGTATCATCTTTTACTTCATAAGTTACTTTAACGTATAGTTTTTCTCCTTGTTCCAGCATATCCACCGGATTTTTGTCTTTATCCAACAATTCCGCTTTCGTCACGTCGACGATATCTGGAGCGGCGAACCGTTCTACTTGGTTTTTATTCCGATCCACTGTTTTAACTGATTTTTTCTTTAAAAAGTTTTCATAATTCGTCGTTACTTCCATCGTATCGCCATATTCGACGACTTCTCCGTTTTTCAACCAATAGGAACGATCACAAAAACGGCGAATCGAACTGATATCATGAGAAACGAATAAAATCGTCTTTCCCGAGTTCTTGATTTCTGTAAATTTTTCCATACATTTTAGTTGAAATTCAAGGTCTCCTACTGCCAATGCTTCATCTACAATCAAAATATCAGGATTCACATTGATTGCTACAGCAAAAGCTAGACGAACGAACATCCCACTTGAATAAGTTTTCACAGGTTGATAAATATGGTCGCCGATGTCAGCAAATTCAATGATATCATCGACCATTTCATCGACTTCTTCTCTTGAAAAGCCTAGTACCATCCCATTTAAATAGATATTTTCATAGCCAGAATACTCAGGATTAAATCCTGAACCTAGTTCTAGCAAAGCAGAGATTTTCCCTTCGATTTCCATCGTACCGGATGTTGGTGTCAGTACCCCTGTAATGATTTTCAACATCGTAGATTTTCCGGATCCGTTTTCTCCAACGAAACCGATCATCTCACCTTTTTTTATTTCTACATTCACGTTTTTCAACGCATAAAACACATCATGATAGGATTTCTTAAAAGGATTAAGAGCTTCACGAAATCGATCCGACGGTTTTGCGTACATATTATAAGATTTTGTGATATCTTTTAGTCTAATTGCATATTCTGTCATAGCTATTCTCCTTACAGCACATCTGAAAAATGTGGTTTCAATCTACGGAACACTGCAGAGCCGATTACGAACATTACTAATGTGAACACCCAGAAATACAAAGTATATGTTCCATGCTCCCAGAACCAAGCTTCACTTAAAAACGACTCACGATAGCCTTGAACAACATAGTACAGCGGATTTAATTTCAATATGCTTACAAGACCTGAGTCAAACTGGTTCGGGCTCCATAATATCGGCAACGTCCACATGATCAACTGCAAGACGATCGTAATCAATTGCATGATGTCTGGTAAAAATGGTTGGATGGATGCTGTCAGCCAAGTCAATCCTGTCAAGAAAGCACACATGCAAAATAGATAGTAAATCAGCTGTAAAGACATGGCTGAAGGATATATACCATTTATAAGCGCAACAGCTATGCCAATCAGAATGAAAAATAAATGGGTGTACAAATTGGATAGGATTTTCGTCGTGGGCAAGATACGAATATTGAATACGACTTTCTTTACTAAATAAGTATATTCCCGAAAAACAACCGTAGTTGATGCAAAGGCATCAGAGAAGAAGAACCAAGGAATCATCCCGGTAACTAAATATACGATAAATGGGTATTTTGCATCGATCATTTGTGCTTTCAATCCAACGCCAAATACCAGCCAATAAATCAATACAGTAAATAACGGATTGATAAACGCCCATAAGATCCCTAAAAACGACCCTGCATATCTTGATTTGAAGTCATTGATCGAAAACTGTAGCAGTAATTTTCTGTTCTGATAAATGTCCTTCATAAATAAATACAAATCTTTAAACATTTGTGTTCCTCCAAGCGATTTCAGTGAATTACAGTCAAGTGCCATTTTACCATATTTTTGGTACCGAGCTGCGTTCTTATTTATTTCTTAATTTTCTATGATACAAGATTTTCTCTAACGTTTCTATTTTACAGAAGATGCTAGACAATTGCAATAAACCAAAAAAGGCTGCGACGGTTGTCACAGCCTCTCTCGTATTTTGCGCCTATCAATGATAGCGTTGGATCCTGGAAGAATGAGCGCTATCTGGTTGTTCCTCATAACTTGGATCTCCAGCATTCATGTCGTCATATGGCTCTTCTATGTCATAGTATTCTTCCATAACTTTCGTTTCGTCATAGCGATGAACCGACATAGCCAACAGGATATAAATAATCGGAACCCATGGATATGAAGTCAATGTATCCTCCATAAATGACTGCATCATCACCGCAAAAAAAGCCCAGATAAAAGTCATCTGCCCGTTGGATAAATCTGCTTTCAACGTTAAGCGACCAATAAAAAGGATAAGCAGCAAAGCAGCAATTCCAAACCCTATTAACCCATAGATATTCAAAATAGAATTATAACTATTGTGGTTTCCTAAAAATTGGTTTCCTCGTTGGAAGATGAATGTTTTCATCCCTAGTAAAACTTGCTCAGATTTTTCTCCTAGCGTCTGATAGAATTTATGCCAAATATCTTCTCGACCGGTAAACAAATTGACTTTTTCGGAAACAGCGGCTAGATAAGAAATCGGTAAAGCCAAAAGAATCGTAGCCGTATAGGCAATAAACGGTGCACGAATGACACGCATCAATGATTTAGGTAAAAGATCCAATATCGCAAAAACAATCAATGCAACTAATGCGCCTCTTGATTGGCAGACCCAAATACCTAAAAAGGCTGCAACGACTGCTATCCCACCGATGATACGAACATACCACCGTTCAAAAGAACTGGCAAATCCGCTGATCAATAAAGCAAGAGTCATCAAAGAACTTCCGATTGTATTCGTATTGATCCAAATATCAGAAAGCGAATTTCCTGGAGCCCAGATGCTTTGTCCTTCTGGTACTTGGATCTCTGTAAATACACGATATAACGTGATTCCGAGGAAGAACGTAAAGACAAGCAGATAAATCCCGCGATCCCATTTTGTCCACTCAATCCATTTAATTACTAAACAAAATAAAATAATCAAAGGAAACAGTAAATCTCCAAATAAAGACTCATTTCTTAATTCCCGAAAGTAAGAAAAGAAAATGAAAAGTGCAAGCGCAACACCTAGATAAAGAAAATCGACGCCTTTTGCTTTATAAACATTTAAAATGAGCAAAATAGCCACACTAAAAGTGATAAGTAGCGAACTGTTGTTATATATAAACAAAGTGGCTGGGAAGCTTAATCCTGCTGTCCAAACAGAAAAGACCAGCGTCAGCAGCAAAAGCAAGAAACCAGCACTCATTTTGTTGACAAATTTTTGTACGATTGCTTGAATTATCTCCACTCTCCTTTCTAATAATACTTCAGGGTTATTCTCAGCTAGCCCATTACTGTAAGACTAGCTGATTTTCCTGAGTTTGTGTTTGTGATACATCTGGATAATCCGGATATTCTACTTTAAAAATCATATAACCATCTTTATCCGGTCCATATAGTTGTGTGAATTGAGCTTCATATAACTGATTGTAATCAGTTAACGGTCGCTTACTGATTACATAGTTGATCCCTAATTTTTCTGCGTCTTCAAAATTCAACGTGACCGAGAACATATCTGGACGATCTAAAATGAACTTTGTATCTTCCTTAGCGATAAAAGCTCTTGTGTGAGCATACCGATTATAATACTTCTCATATTCTTCTTTTGGATCGATTTTCTTCCATGCAGCCATATCTGGATAAAAGCGGACTGTATTGAAAGATTTCACACCCAAAGTTGGGGTGAAGTTATACAGTTCATCTTCAGTCAACCAGACTTTGCCAGGGTCTTGTTGATCGATTTTTCGGATTTCTTTTGCCAGTGTTTTTTCAAAAATCGCTCCAGTACCTTCTACGACTGGATTGACAAAGAAACCAGATGCGATGATCACGGCGGCAAAAGCAAGATAAAACAAGCGTCTCCAGCTAAATAATGCAAAAGCTAAAATCACTGTTCCCAACACAGCAACTGCGATGGTTTCGAAATCTGAAAAATAATTATCCATCTTCGAATGAGTAATTGCATAGAAATAAGACCATGCGTTTACTGCCAGTAAAATGAATTTATACCAAATAGGAATAACATCTTCTCTCCAAATATAAGCGATGAACCAAATTGATAATAGGCAAGCCGCAAAACTAAAAGTAAGGATGGCTCTTAAAGGAGGAACATAAGACAGCAGAGTAATTTCTGCTAGCCATTTTGGCAATCCAACGGTAATCCAAAAGATAGAAAACAGACAAAAAATCATCAAAATACGTCCCAATAACTTTTGTTCATTATCTTTTTTGCCAAATAACACAAATGGACTGGCTAGGAATACAGTTGGAAAGAAGTGGTAGAACAAAGCCACTTCAGAGTTATTCGAATAGTTGATGTCTTCAAAAGGAATTTTCCAGTTTGTCAGGAAAGAAAAAAATTCGCCAATCGTCCACTTTCCACCGGTACTGACTCGTTTTCCTGGATATAAGGTATTCAAAGAAGCTAACAATGCGTCTTTTGACGTCAGCCAGAAATGAACCATGACTCCGCCAATAAATAAAACTGCCCCTCCAATCAACACTACATCCAACAGATCCCAAGAAATTTTCTTGCTGTAGTAAATAAGCAATCCAATAAAATAAAAAATCAGCAAGTACGCCAGCATCACTTGATGGGCTGGGTAAATCACTAAAATAAACCCAATACCGAAAATAACCACCAAAAGCATCATCAACGTTCGCAGCCATTTTTTATCATGATTGTAGAAATAATGATAAAAAGCAGTCATCAATCCTAAAGTAAAGAAAATCAAATCGCCCACATGCTGCATGAACCACCACTGGACTGCGGGAGAAAATGTCAGCGCAAATGCGCCAATCAGCGATAATGCTTTTTTTCTCTTCGTTAATATCATCAGTACTTCGAATCCAAGCAAGACCATGACGACTAATTTCATCGCCCAATAAAAGGAAAGGCCTCGATCTCTTCCGAGGAAAAAGAATCCCCAGTTGAATGGTTTTCCGATAACCGTAATATCCTTTACAGGAGAATTATACGCAATGATCATGTTTTGTCCGTTCAATGAATAATCTTCGTTCACCAATGGAAAGTCCTCTTCAGCTTGTGAGAGGTAAAAAGGTGTCTGCACCAGCCATTCATCTGACCGCACTTCCCGATTCTGTCCAAAAATCACATCAGTTTTTTTCCCATCGTCTCTTTGCGACACATATTTATCCCAAACACCAAGTGAACTTCCGTTTAAATTAAAAGTAACAATGACCACGATGACTAAAACACCAATAAGGTATCGGAGTTTTAGAAACAGGTCAAGCACCAAATTCGAATCTGCCTGATTCGCTTTTGGTTTTTCTTTTCGTCGCGCACTTCTTGTTTGTTTTTCCATATCATGCTCCAAATTCTATTTGATAAAAAGGAAATTACTTATTCATTTTTTTTGCAGCTTCCAGCATTTGCGCAAGTGCTTCTTGCCAAGTTGGTATGGCAAATCCTAACGCTTCTGTCTTTTTCAGGCTCATGACTGAATACTGCGGACGCGTTGCTTTTTGTGGAAATTCTTCCGATGTAACAGGCGCTACTTCCACATCTGTATCTTTCAATATTTCTTTGGCAAATTCATACCAAGAACAGCTATTTTCGTTCGACAAATGATAAATACCGAATGGTGCTTTTTCTTCGATAACATATACCATAAATTCTGCCAAAGTACGTGTCCAAGTTGGTCGCCCGAACTGGTCATTTACTACAGTCAGTTTGTCGCGGGTTTCCGCTAGGCGTTGCATCGTGAAGACGAAATTGTGTCCATAAATCCCGAAAACCCAAGAAGTTCGTATGATATAATAGTCTTCTAAAATCTCTTCTACTGCTTTTTCACCTAATAATTTCGTACGACCATATTCATTTAGTGGATTCGTTTGGTCATCTACTTCGTACTCTACATTTTTGTTTTTTCCATCGAAGACATAGTCTGTACTGATATAGACGAATTGAGCATTCACAGCTTTTGCTGCAAGTGCTACATTTCTTGTGCCATCGACATTGATTTTCTCATCTAATTCTTTTGCTTCTTCTTCTGCTTTATCTACTGCTGTGTAAGCTGCGCAATGGAAAATAACATCCGGTTTTAATTCTGTAATATAAGCCATTGTTTTCTCAGCATCTGTGATATCCAAGTCTTTTGCATCTGTTGAAACATATGGCAGATTTTTTTCATCTAATAAATGGCGCAATTCTGTACCTAATTGTCCATTTCCTCCAGTTAATAAAAACATATGGTTATCCGCTCCTTGATTTTTATTTTAAAAAAGAGACAGGCGAGCGCCTGCCTCACATGTGTTTTTCCATTAATACAGTGAAATTTTCTCTGTATTATTGTCCATTTTTGGCATATGCTGCTTCAACGGCCTCTTTTTCTTTTTTCCACCAGTCTTCATGTTCTTCGTACCATTTGATCGTGTCAGCCAACCCATCACGGAAGTTCGTAAACTCAGGCTGCCAACCTAGCTCTTCTCGCAATTTTGTCGAATCGATTGCATAACGCAAATCGTGCCCTGCACGGTCTTTTACATGGTCGTATGCGTCTTTTGGTTGACCCATCATTTCTAAGATCAATTCCATCACGGTCTTATTATCTTCTTCGCCGTCCGCACCGATCAGGTAGGTTTCGCCAATTCTGCCTTTTGTCAAAATCAACCACACTGCTGAAGAATGATCATTTGTATGGATCCAGTCACGAACATTTTTCCCTTCACCATATAATTTTGGACGAATACCGCTTAAAATATTCGTTACTTGGCGAGGTATAAATTTTTCAATATGCTGGTAAGGACCATAGTTGTTTGAACAATTTGAAATAGTTGCACGTAAGCCAAAAGAGCGTACCCACGCTTTTACTAACAGATCTGAACCAGCTTTTGTAGAAGAATATGGGCTTGAAGGATTATATGGTGTTTCGGCAGTGAATTTTTCTCCTTCGCCTTCTCCATGTCCCGGTAGGTCTTCACGTAATGGAAGATCTCCGTAAACCTCGTCAGTAGATACGTGATGATAGCGTACATCATACTTGCGGCAAGCTTCTAAAAGTGTATACGTACCAATGATATTCGTTTGTACAAATGGGAAAGGATCTTTTAATGAATTATCGTTATGGGATTCTGCCGCGTAATGAACAACTGCGTCCGCTTCTTTTACTAGACGGTCCACTAATTCTGCATCTGCAACATCTCCTACGACCAATTCTACGCGATCGCTAGGAAGTCCAGCCAAGTTCTCTTTGTTTCCTGCATAAGTCAGTTTATCCAAAACAGTGACATGCACTTCTGGATGATTGTTTACCACGTAATGAACGAAATTAGAGCCGATGAATCCGGCACCTCCGGTAACAATGATGTTTTTCATAAGAAAATTTCTCCTTAATTCTTAGATTTCTCCGTAAACAAATGGATTTTCTGCTTCAAATTCTTTTAATGTCGGATGACGGTGATCTTTTTCCGACATAATCGCTCTTGATGGATCAATTGGCCAATCAATCGCTAAATCTGGATCATCAAATGCGATGCCTCCATCTGCTTCTGCATTATAGTAATTATCACACTTGTAAAGGAAGTTCACGTTTGGTGTTAAAGTAACGAATCCATGTGCATATCCTTTAGGTACAAGCAACTGACGATGATTATGTTCAGATAAGATAAATCCGTCCCATTGACCATAAGTCGGGCTGCCTTTGCGGATGTCCACTACTACGTCTAAAACTGCTCCAGTAACCACACGAATCAATTTTGTCTGTGCAGCTTCTCCTTTTTGGAAATGAAGCCCGCGAAGAACACCAGCTTCAGCAGATAACGAATGATTGTCTTGAACAAAGTCATAATCTAATCCATGTTCTGCAAATTTTGCTTTTGAATAGCTTTCTGTAAAAAAACCGCGATGGTCGCCAAAGACATCCATTTCCACGATTTTTACATCTGTTAATTTTGTATCTGTTACTTTCATCTGTAGGAACTCCTTATTCAGCGGCCAAATTCAATAAATATTGACCGTATTGATTTTTTTTCAAAGGCTGTGCAAGGGCTAGCAGTTGTTCTTTATCAATGTAGCCCATACGGTAAGCAATTTCTTCCAAACAAGCCACTTTTAAATTCTGACGTTTTTCAATCGTTTCGATAAAGGTAGATGCTTCAAGCAATGATTCATGTGTTCCTGTATCAAGCCAAGCAAATCCGCGTCCCATAAGTTCTACAGATAATTTTCCTTTATCCAAATATGCTTTATTGACATCTGTGATTTCTAGTTCTCCACGTTCTGACGGTTTGATTCCTTTAGCAATAGAAATCACCTCATTGTCATAAAAATAAAGGCCAGTTACTGCGTAATTTGATTTTGGCTGAGCAGGCTTTTCTTCAATCGACAAAGCTTGCATATTCTCATCAAATTCTACTACACCAAAGCGTTCTGGATCATTGACATGATAGCCAAATACTGTCGCGCCTGCATCTTTTGAAGCTGCTCGTTGCAACATTTTAGACAGACCGCCACCATAGTAAATATTGTCCCCTAATACCAAGCAGACACTATCATCTCCAATAAATTCTTCTCCAATGATAAACGCTTGTGCCAATCCATCTGGACTTTCTTGTACTGCATATTCGATCTGCAGTCCTAAATCATTTCCGTTTCCAAATAATTCCTTGAAACGTGGTGTATCTTGTGGCGTTGAAATAATCAGAATTTCTTTGATTCCCGCCAACATCAGAGTAGACATTGGATAATAAATCATTGGTTTGTCATAAATCGGCATCAATTGTTTCGATGTTGCCTTTGTTAAAGGGTACAGACGTGTTCCGCTGCCCCCAGCAAGAATGATTCCCTTCATGGATATATGCTCTCCTTTTTGATTTCAAATTTCACTTTGCTATTATCTCATCAATCGTTATATTTGTCATGGAAATATTAAGGATTTAAACATCTTTTATCAACGTTTAAACCATTTTCGTTTGATCAACGCCGTAATCAGATGAACACGCCAGGAAATTTTTTGGCGTAATTTAGAATGCGTTTCAATCTCACTCGCATTTAAATCATGTCTTCGATACAGTGTCAAAGGTTCTCTCAGAAACCCAGTCTTCCTTCCTCCCAACAAACCGATCCACATGTCATGCATAGGCACTTCTGAGGGAATCGGCAAAATGTCGGATTTCAACGAAGAGCGAAAAGCCATACCTGCACCAATATAATGACTTCGTATCACATTATTGACCCATCCTTCTTTGGAATTTCGGAATGAAAAATAGGAAGCATGGATCTCTTGCAGCTTACTGTTCACAATGATCAAATCTGAAACGACTACTAACTGATCCGGATGCTGTTCAAAATAGTCAGTGATTTTTTTCACTTTTGTCTCTAACCAAACATCATCTTGATCTGCCAAAAAGATTAGCTCTCCTTTCGTCTGCTGGATCGCATAGCCAAAATTAGCGATCAACCCTTGACGAGGTCCTGAAAAAAGCTTTATCCGTCTATCTTTTTCTGCGTATTCAGTCAATATATCCCATGTATCATCTACTGACCCATCATCTGAAATGATCACTTCATCTTCTGCTGAAAGCTGAGATAAAATACTATCCAACTGCTCTCTTAAATATCTGCCCCCATTAAAGGTAGCTATACAAACCGAACGCACGAATTCACACCTTCCAATTCTTAACATATGAGCGCAAAGTCATCCGCCAGATATGCCGGTTTTTGACGGTCAAAAACTGTTTAACTGTTCTTAACAATAATTGTTGTCGGTGACTGGATAAATGTCTTTGATCATATTCATGATAAAATCGATTTTCTGCTTGTAAAATAGAACGGTATCTATTGCTTGAAACTTTTTCATAGTCTAATACCGAAAGATCATGTTCCAGTCGTACTGGTAGTATCTCCACCGTTTTTTCCAACTGATTCACTTTCCAAAACAGCCAATGGTCCAAAAAATCTAAAGAAAAAGCAGGATTAAACCCACCAATCTTTTTTAGAAATTTGACAGACCATGCCACACCTGAATTGATTGCCATGATTCTTTCAGCTGTCGTACCGTCTACTTCTACTGCATGTGCTGTACGATTGATATAATGATTCGAATAGACGGGAGAAACTTGCCGTTCCCCAGAAAAAATCATCGGAACTGCAGCAACACATTCATCTGTAAAAGCTACTTTACGCAAGATTCCAAAATAGTCGTCGACTAGCCTCGTATCCTGATCCAATGTAACGATACAACGTGTTCTTTCATTTGCTTGAGACAACGCATAATTATAAGCCGCCGCTAATCCAGGGTTTTGCGGATCATGATAGTAAATGGTGTTTTCTTTTTCAAACAGCTCATTTTGCTGTCTTTGAGGACTATTATCGTAAATAATAAGCTGAATATGCTTTTCGCTAAGTGCTTTGCTTAATGGTCCATAAGTTGGAGATTGGCTGAATAGTTGCTGATAGAGCACGACTACTACTACTATTTCTGGTTTCATCAGAAAAAACGCCACCCCCACTTATTGAAAAATTTCATCATAGAAGTCAAAAACACACGAAAAAGTTTTGCATTTCGATGTGCACCCTTTCCATAGAAATGGACGACTGCATAAAAGGGTGTGTACAATAATTTGTAACCTGCTTTTTCAAAACTCAAACACAAGTCATTATCTTCAAAGTACATGAAGAAACGCTCATCAAATCCCCTTATCTCTTTAAATTTATCAATATCAGCTACCATAAAACTGCCCGAGATCATTCGCACATAACTATCAACATCAGTGGGCAAGCCACGGCATTCAAAGACAGCCAGCCGTTTATCAAACCTTTTTTTGACCCATTTGAAAGGCACAAAGCGCAAAACATAATCAAAAACAGCCAGCCGCTCACGGATGAGGTGCTGAGTGGTCCCATCTTCATTAAGAATCTTAGGTGCTAACATCGCGCATTCGGGATGTTCTTTCAGTAACAACACCAATGCTGTAACTGTTTCTTCATCCACTAAAATATCTGGATTACAAATAATGCCATAGTGGCAATCGCTGTTCAGCAGATTGTGATTATGTCCATAACCGAATCCGGAATTTTCATCATGAAAATAGATTTCGATATACGGATATGTCACATATTCTTTTAGTCTGCTTTTATATTCCGGAAGGGAGTTGTTGTCAAAAATCCGAATTTTTATCGCTGTTTCATCTTTTACAGTTGGAATAAAATTATCTAGTGTCCGAAAAATCTTATCACTGTTCGCCGTTACAATACTAATAAGAATTGGCTGGTTTAATTTGTTATTCATCTATATGACGGTTCCATTTCTTCAAATATTTCTGTTTTACTTGCGTACGATACTCTTTATTCCCTAAAAATCGCAATGTTTTTAAAATAAACTGATGTTTCTCGTTAATCAGACCAATCAATTCAAATAATAAAATTGCAGCAAATAGCATAGCAATAATCAATACAATCGTTCCGATTCTTCCAGTATAATTCATGACCATAGCTGTGAAAGAAAACATCAAAGCCATCGCATAAATCGTCAGGACGGCACCTTTATGAGTAAATCCTAAACTGATTAGTCGGTGATGAAGATGTTTTTTATCTGCTGTAGAAAAAGAAACACGGTTTGCTTTTCTTCTAATGATAGCAAAAAACGTATCTGTTACCGGAACGCCCATGACGATCAGTAGAGAAATTGACGAAACAAAAGTTACGTTCTTCAGCCCTTGTAGTGAAAGGACGGCCATCATGAACCCTAAGAATAACGCTCCTGTATCGCCTAAATAAATCTTTGCCGGATAAAAATTGTACGGGAAAAATCCGATAATGCTTGCTACAAGACAGAAAATAACGACCGGGATGTACACTGTGGAAGCATGAAGGAAAAAATACCCAATGATTCCTATCGTGATTAAACCAATCAATGAAATCCCTGCCGCTAGCCCATCTAAACCGTCAATCAGATTGATTGCGTTCGTGATACCGAAGATCCAAAAAATCGTTACAGGGAAACTAAGCCATCCTAATTGGATATAGCCAATAAAAGGAAGCGTAAAGGAATCAATACGTATATCTGCTACAAAATAAATAATAAGAGAGGCAAGCAAAATCCCTACACTCTTTTGTTTAGGCGTCAGCTCAAATTTGTCATCGAGTACTCCTGTAACGATGATCACCAAAGAAGCGAGCAAGATGGGCACAATATACGATTGTGGAATGATTTTACGAAATAAGAATAAAGTCGATATAACAAATGAAATAAAAATGGGCAGTCCGCCTGCGGAAGGCATTGGAACTTTGTTTATCCTTCTTTCATTTGGTTTGTCGACCATACCCGTTTGTACTGAAATGATTTTAAATACAGGTGTTAATATCAGTGATAATAAAATTGTCAGAAAAAATCTTATAACCATACTAAAAGAAACAAGCATATGGGCACCTACTTTAATTAAGAGTCACAATTATTATAAATTACTGATATAAATTTACAATAAGAACTCTTGTTTCTACTTTTTTTTATGAGAAAATTTAGCTTTCAATTTATTGAACCATTTTCGGCTTGGATCTCGACGTTTTTTGATTTGATGTCCCGTCACGTATTCTTGAACAACTGCATTGATGATTCCGCCCAAAATGATGATCGTAGCAGCAAAATTAAGCCAAAGCATGAGGACAATAAAACTTCCTATGATCTGATAACCGCTGATCCTCGTTGCAAAATATCTGGCATAGATACTAAACACTTGTGATAACAGCATCCAGCCGACAGTAGCGAAGATCGTCCCTGGAATAATCGTCTTCAACTTCAATTGAGCATTAGGGACAATTAAATAAATCAAGAACATGATGACAAATAAAGCCACCAATGTGATTGGCCATTTCAACGTTTGGAACTGATCAATAAAGTTCACAGGTATTTGTACAATCGGTTGAATCGCATCTAAAATCAGCTGTCCTAAACCAAGAACGATAGTTACTCCACTAATGGCAATCATGAACAAGACGATTACGATCAGCGAGAAGAAGCGAACGATCAAAAAATTTTTTCTATTTTCTACGCCATACGCTTTATTCATCGCAATTTGTAAAGCGTTGATACTTTGACTGGCAGACCACAAGGCCGCCAAAGCAGAAACGGATAACAAACCGCCTGAACTTTGTGTCAAAAGGTCCTTGATTGCAGGACCAATAAACTGGTAAACGGTCTCAGGAATCACTTCTCGTAAATAGGTCAGTACAGTCTCTTGATCGATGTGGAGAAACGGCAAAATATTACCAAAAGCAATAATCAATGGAAATAAAGACAAGAGTAAATAATAAGCAACGACAACCGAGGTCGTACTCATTTCTGAATCAGTGATGCGCTTTTGAGTCGTCTCGATAAAGCGCATCAGATTTTCATTTTGTTTTATTTTGTTCCAAACTTTCATGTACCTCTCCCGTACCTATTGATTGGCTGGATCAATAGGTACCTTCTTCTCCTTGTGATGTCAAGATTCTAGGGCCATCTTTAGTAATAGCCAATGTATGTTCATATTGGCAAGATAGTCCGCCGTCTCTTGTATAAGCAGTCCAGCCATTAGGATCCATTTTCATTTTCCAAGTTCCGGTATTGACCATAGGCTCGATCGTGATGACCATACCTTCTTTTAATCGCAAACCTTTTCCAGCTTCTCCGTAATGAGGAACGGCTGGTTCTTCATGGATCGTAGGACCAACGCCATGACCAATAAAATCACGGACGATTGCTAGATTTTCACCTTCTACATACGTTTGGATAGCATGACCGATGTCGCCGATTCGATTTCCTACTTGTGCTTGCTCAATACCGATGTACAATGCTTTCTTCGTTACTTCCATCAATCGGTCGATCTCAGGTGTAGATTCTCCCACTACATAAGCCCAACAAGAATCGGAAATGCCGCCTTTCAAATCGATACACATATCGACTTTTACCAAATCGCCGCTTTTCAAAGGTTTTTTCCGAGGAAATCCATGACAAATTTCGTCATTGATACTGATACAAGTCGCATATTCATACCCTTCGAAGCCAATTTGCGCAGCGATTCCTCCATGACTCTCGATATAGTTTCTGACAAATACCTCAATATCCCAACTTGTTATGCCTGGTTTGATAAAATCACGCAGATTTTTATGTACATCTGCCAATAAAGCGCCAGATTCTGCCATCATTTCAATTTCACGTGCTGATTTTAAAGTAATCATATTTTCGTCTCCTTTTTACAAATCTCTCTCATTTTAACATAGCGGCATACATTTAGCCAAATGACATTTCCCATGTGTCTCTAGGTTTTATTTTCTTTTCAACGATGTTTTGGTATAATTCATAATTGTTAAATAATTTTAAACAAGGAGGCACATCATGGCTTTAGCAAAAATCGTATATGCTAGCATGACAGGAAATACTGAAGAAATCGCCGATATTGTTGCAGAAGCATTTGAAAATATGGATATCGAAGTCGAAATCAACGAATGTACCCAAGTAGATGCAGATGAATTCGAGGAGGCAGATATTTGCGTCGTAGCTACTTATACATACGATGATGGCGATCTTCCTGATGAGATTGTAGATTTTTATGAAGACTTGCAAGAGTTGGATCTATCAGGAAAAATCTACGGCGTCTGCGGATCTGGTGATACTTTTTACGATGAATTCTGTAAATCAGTGGATGACTTCGATGCTGCTTTTGGAAAAACAGGCGCATCAAAAGGCGCAGAAAATGTAAAAGTAGACTTAAATGCTGAGGAAGAAGATATCGAGAATCTAGAAGCTTTCGCTAAAGAATTAGTCGCAAAACTTTAATAGGCTTGAGATATAAAAGAGCCGTCCAGATTGAATCAATCTAGACGGCTCTTTTATTGTATTTATGGAAGAGTTCTTCGGGAGTTAAAAATGTATACGCTGTAAGAAAAACGAAATTTTCCTTATGTTGACACATCTCTTGTTATCTACTGATTTGTGAAACTCTTGAGTATATTCAATCGATTTCGTTTGGTTCTTTGAGATTCAAGATTGCATCAATGCTGTCTTGGATCATTTTTTCAATCTGCTCATTAGTTGGATGGATAATGCTTGAAGACATCAAAGCTGCAATCCCGGTAGCTATGATCCATGTACCGTTATGCAAGGATTCGATCTGCTCTTCTGAAAGATCCGCATAGGTTGGGTCCCGTTTCACTGTATTCACAAAGTAAGTATAAGAGAAATTTTGCATCTCTTTTCCTCCACCATATTCTTCTAAGTACAGTGAACGATACAACTTCTTCTCTCTTCTTGCAAAATGGATATAATTAAAAGCAAGATCGATAATCGTATTCCCTGTATGCTCAACTGGAAACACTTCGTATTGCAAATAATCATAGATTTGTTCAAAAAGTGCTTGTCTCAAATCATCCATATTTTTGAACTCAAGATAGATCGGCTGCGTGGAACAATTCATTTTGTTCGCGATGTTTCTCGCAGTAAATCGTGTAAATCCCTCGGTGGCAGCTACTTCATAAGCAGCTGCCAAAATCTGTTCTTTAGTAATCGTCTTTTTTCTTGCCATATTTTTTTAATCTCCTCAATTTTTTTATAACGCTTCCACCATTGATTAATTTTATTGTAACATGTTTTTTTGATATGCAAAATTAGTTTTCGATTTTCTTCACAAGCTAAAATAGCAAGTCGTGTCATAGAATGTGAAACGCAACCATAAAAAAATAACCTCCTTTTTTTATTTAAAGCTACATTGTTTGAATCATGATTAAATGGTATCATGCTAATAGTTACCAGAAAAAATGGTGAGGAGGAATTTTTATTATGTTATCCGATTTTAATGAACTTCTAAAAAAATATGCACGCTTAATTGCAGAAACTGGCGTGGCCACAGAAAAAGGTCACACAGTCGTTTTACAGATCAGTGTGGACCAAGCACCCCTTGCTCGCTTGATCACACAAGAAGCTTACAAATTAGGAGCTGCTGAAGTCATCGTTCAATGGACGGATGATCAGATTCAAAGAGAATTTCTTTTACATGCAGCAACAGATCGTATTGAGAATGTACCACAATCTAAAATCTATCAAGCGGATGAATGGCTTGAAAAAGGAGCAAGCAGGATCAGTGTCGTTTCTGCCGACCCTGATGCGTTTGCCGGTGTAGACAGCCAACGAGTAGCATCTTATCAAGCAGCTGCCGGTAAAGCACTAATGAATTTGCGCAAGGCAACTCAGGCAAATAAAGTCAGTTGGACTGTTGTAGCTGCTGCTGGTAAACAATGGGCAGCAAAAGTTTTTCCAGATCTGCCAGAAGAAGAACAAGTTGATGCATTATGGGATCAAATTTTCAAAACAACTCGTGTCTACGAAGAAGACCCTGTTTTAGCATGGAAAAAACACGATGAGAAATTAGCAAAAAAAGCAGAAGAATTGAATCAAGAACAATTTTCTGCCCTGCACTACACTGCTCCTGGTACGGATATCATCATTGGATTGCCTAAAAACCATCTTTGGGAAGGTGCTGGAAGCTACAATGCTCGAGGAAAAAAATTCATGGCAAATATGCCAACAGAAGAAGTGTTCACCGCACCTGACTGTCATCGAATAGATGGGTATATTTCAAGCACAAAACCGCTAAGTTATGCTGGTACGATCATCTCTGGTATGAAATTTACTTTCAAAGATGGAAAAGTAGTTGACTTTTCTGCCGAACAAGGCGAAGATGTCTTAGCAAAATTGCTTGATACCGATGAAGGTGCGCGTCGTCTAGGAGAAGTGGCACTTGTTCCCGACCCTTCCCCTATTTCTCAATCTGGTATCATTTTCTTCAATACATTATTTGATGAAAACGCATCGAACCATTTAGCCTTAGGGTCTGCTTATGCCTTCAGTGTGAAAGGCGGTACAGAAATGTCCGACGAGGAATTAGCAGAAGCTGGTTTGAATAGAAGTCAAACCCACGTAGATTTCATGGTAGGATCTGACAAGATGGATATCGATGGAATCCGCGAAGACGGTTCTACAGTACCGATTTTCCGTAATGGAGATTGGGCTTGAGCAAAATCTTGTTAGCACAAATAAAATAAAAAAAACATATAAAAAAGAGAGTGGGACAATAGTCAGAAAAAAATCTGATTATTGCCCCACTCTCTAGATATAAGTCAAAAAGATTGAATGTATTAGTGTACTTCCATTTTATCTTTTAAACTTCTCCTTCAACTTGCACAATGAATCTTTGCTCACGATTCCAATCAAATGCAGTAGAAAACACCCCCAGATCAGTATGACCTCCTCTGCTCCAATTCAAATAGGTCCCGCTTGACATATTTTCTATAAAAAATATATTTCCCAACGAGTTCTGTCCGGCTGAATGTAACTTCCACAGAGTCCCTACATTCTCTCTGTTACTCGAGAAGTCCACAAAGCCTCCTCCCCTGCTATCCCTCCAAATATAATTCGGACTAGAATTCATACCTCCCGGAATCTGCTCCCGGATATAATAACCACCGGCATTTGCATTGTACTCCATTACCCAACGTTGGGTTGAGTCAGATTGATTATAATTTTCCATTCCAATTTCAAAATATAGAATAGGATTATAAGGTATGCGTGACACAGTAAGCGTTGTGTCACTAGCAGCACGAAGCGAAACAACTTTATTATTATATGCACTGGCATCCACCGTCCCACTCCCTAAAAACCCACTACTTAAAGATGTCAAGACGATTGTGCTAAGTATCAATTTTGCTTTTTTCATTTTCTACTTCCTCCTTTTTTATCAAAGATTGAGAAAACCTTTGATTTCTCTTTTAAATGTTTTTTATATTTTTTATTAAGTGCTAAATAAGAAGATTCTTTATGTACTTATTCAAACTAACTAGGTATTTCAAATCGAACAAAAAACTTCTGACTTTCCAATTATTCTAGCTGTGAAGTGCTGTTTGTATCAACTATACTTAGTACTATCCCACTTTCGTGATTCTCTATGTAGTGCGCCTGTACATTATGTGTCCAGATTAGCATAAGAAGTCAAACATACTTATGCCCACTAGAAAGGCTCTAGCTTCATAGCATTGGAAAAGCTACGCGCCTACCAGTAAAACCACTTTGTTCTATTACCCTTACATCTGCGAAAGCCCTAAGTAAAATAATCAATGTAGCGCTAAGAATCCATTTTTTTAATTTTTCTCCCTCTTTCATTTTTATTTTTATTTTTTACTTTCCGTTTTAATGAAAATGTTTTTTTATCACCTTCCTTCAATAAAAATTATACCCTTATATCAATAAAAAATGAAGTTTTTTTAATTATAAAATATTTAATTTTCGTTGTTTTAAAATAAAAAAACCTGTATCACAAAGGATACAGGGGTTATTTGTACGTTCCTGACTGGAATTGAACCAGCGACCTATCGCTTAGGAGTTCTCTATCAAGGATTGATTCTAAAGGAACTAAATGGTCTGTAGTAGCACCTAACGTAATTATAAAGCTGTAAAGCGTCTGTTTCAAGTGGATTCTAATATACCACACTATCCTCTACTATTCTAAAAAGTGTTAGCAGTGGTTAGCAAAGAACCTTTCGCCTGTAGCTTTTAAATCATCTACCGAAAATGAAAAGATACTCGTATTTTAATTAAAAAAACTAAATATTCACCAACCAGAGAGCTGAGTATTCAAAAAATATTCAGCTCTTTTTTATTGCTCAAAAATTTACTAAGGAGAACAGGATATGAACACAATAAAGTACAAAACAGCTACTTGGGTTAGTTTACTAACGATGGTAGTTGCTATTTTTATCTCTCCGATTTCAGCACTCGCCGCCACAGTTTCTAATGAAACAATTGCTAATTACGTCTCAACTTGGTATCTAACCCATTCTTCTGGCATCCATTGGACGGATAGTGATGTTTCAATGAAACGGGCGGATGGACAACCTGCCTTTTGTATCGAACACGGTGTTTCTCTTTCAGGAGGATCAGGCTTTACTCCATCTGAATTAAGTATCAGCCAAAAGGATCGTTTGGCATTGATCGCCTACTATGGGTATCAGTTAAACCCAACTCCTGAGAATTATGGCATCACGCAAGCTGTGATGTGGCAAGAATTAGGCGACACCCTCTTAACCACGAACTTGCCGAACTTCAATGCTCGCCGTGGTGAAATTTTAGCGCAAGTTTCCCAACATAGCGCAAAGCCAAGTTTTAATAACCAAACGATTGAACTAAATGTTGGTGACTCAATTACTTTAACTGACACGGCTGGTGTATTAAGTAAGTATCAACACTTAGTTTCTAACACTGCCAATCTTTCTGTGACGAAAAATGGTAATACGCTGACACTTACTGCTACTGCCAACTCTAACGAAACAGGAAAATTGGAGTACAACATTGCTGGTAATGAGAATATTGGACAAAGTTTTGTCTACGAAAAAACTGGGCAACAAAAAGTCGCTACCTTCAAGTTAGCCAATGGCGGCAACTTTGGTTTAAATATCAAAGTCAATTTGAATGGGAATGTTGCTGCGAAAAAAATTGACGAAGAAACTGGTTTGGCACTACCCAATGCTAAATTAAAATTTGAATACAATGGGCAAACCAAAGAATTATTAACCGATGCCAGCGGTTTAGCACAAATCAATGATATTAAAGCAGGCACAAAAGTGACCATCACCGAAGTAGAAGCCCCTAACGGCTATGTCAATAAAGGTGAAATCAAAGTCGCAACCATTGAACCAAACAAAACGATTGAAGTTATTTTAAATAATAAGGAACAACTAGGCGAAGTCACGTTATCAAAAATCGGGCGTGAGTTTGGTACCTCAATGTTTAATCAATATTATTCCTTAAATGGTGCAATCTACGGCGTGTATTCTGCTGACGGTCAAAAAGTCGGTACGATGACGACAAATGCCGATGGTACAGCGAAGCTAGGAAACTTAAAACTTGGCTCCTATTATGCCCAAGAAGAAAAAGCGCCAGCAGGCTATCTTTTGAATGATGAGAAAATTCAATTTGATTTAACTTATGCTGGGCAAAATGTTGAACTCACCACTACTGCTGTTCAACATACCGATGAAGAACAAACAGGCAACGCCACATTAATCAAAGAAGATGCAAAAACTGGTTCGATTCCTCAAGGAGCTGCTTCTCTAGATGGGGCTGTCTATGAGCTACGCCGTGCATCCAATGATGAAGTGGTGGACACTGTCACCATCAAAAATGGGAAAGCAAGTGTCACTGATCTTTATTTAGATGATTATTATTGGATAGAAACCAAAGCACCCGAAGGTTATTTGCTGGATGAAGAAAAGCATCCTTTCCAACTTGCTTATGCTGGTCAGACAGTTGAAACGGCAACAACTTCCACCACAGTCAAAGAAACGGTTATTACTGGTGGTTTTGATCTCGTGAAATATGGTAACTATGATTGGACAAATTTCCTTGCCAATTTGTTTGATAAATCAGAACCGAAGCCATTAGAAAATGTCGAGTTTTCAGTATTTAGTGATACTACTGGCAAGTTGGTACAAAAAGGTTTGACCGACAAGGAAGGCTATTTGAGCTTCAAGGAATTACCTTATGATACTTACACAGTCAAAGAAACCAAAACACCCGAAGGCTACACCGCTGCAAAAGATTTTAAAGTGACAATCAAAGAACAAAATGAAACCCACCATTATGCTGTTGAAAACAAAGTCATTGAAGAAACGTTAAAAGTGGTCAAAGTAGATGCCGAAACAGAAAAGACGATTCCTCGTAGCGATGCCGCTTTTCAAATTCGCCATGTTGCTTCTGACACCCTCGTGACCTTGCCAAAATTCAATGAAGACGGTGAAACCGATACTTTTTACACTAATAGTGAAGGCTATTTGATTTTGCCTGAATCCCTTCCTTATGGCGACTATGAATTAATCGAAGTTCAAGCACCAGAAGGCTATTTATTAGCCAAAGAGCCTGCATCATTCACGGTAGATGGTTCCCATGATGGAGAAATTGAAATTCGCTTTAAAGATATGTCACAAAAAGGCGTGGCTGATTTTACCAAAACAGGACAAACACCTAAAGATGTGACGATCTCTGAATCGGATTATGGTAGCTTGTATGAGTTTGTCTATGACTACCAACCATTGGCTGGCGTTACCTATCGGATAGAAGCCACTGAGGATATTACCACCAACGATGGCACTGTTCGAGTAGAAAAAGGACAGACAGTTGCGACACTTACCACAGATGAAAACGGTCAATGGCAAACACCTGAATTGTATTTAGGGCATTACCAAGCAATAGAAGTAGCTGCTCCAGAAGGGTATGTTCTTGATCCGACACCTATCGAATTTGAATTAAAGTATGCAGGTCAGTTAGTGGAACTAGCTTCTACTTCTTTGACTGCAACAAATGATTTTCAATCACTGGATATTCGTTTGTTTAAACAGGAAGAACAAATTTCTGGTTGGAAGAATAATCAGCCTATTCTTGAGGAAGTCGCAGGCAATCAAAAAGTCTTTGGTATCTTTACTCGTGATGCACAAGTCTTATCTGACAAATTAACCATTCCAGCAGATGTTTTAGTAGGCTATCAAACTGTAAAAGATGGTGTTGCTACGTTTGAAACGAAGCTGCCACAAGGAAACTACTATTTGAAGGAACTGGATGCTGGTGAAACGCATATTGCCGATGAAACAGAATATGATTTTTCTTTCACAGCAGAAACAAATCAAAAAACCTTCCCTATCCATATTTATCAAGATAAGGTGGCGTATGGGAAAGAAACCTTACAAAAGATTGCTCGCAATCCTTTGGTCAATCGCTTGCATTTTAATCATTTTACTATGAAAAAAGTTAACGAATCTGTAACGTTTGATCCTACTGCTGGTATTTCTTTTGATTATACAAACTTAGGAACTGGTGCAGTCTTCACTTTAGAAGATGAAACAGGCACGATTATTCAAGAAGTGACCGTGGACAAAGATGGACTTGCCGTTTTTGACAGTATTCCAGTGGGCACATTCTTCTTGAAAGAAAAAGCGGCAACCTCTGACAATTATCGCTTATCAGAAGAAACAATTCGCATTGAGTCCACGAAAGATGGCATCCAAGCCTTTGACAAGAATAATGCCTTGTTAGGAGAGCAATTCACCGAAGACGTAACTATTTTATTTGAACTGAAAAATTATTTGATGAAAGGAACGGCAGAATTAACAAAAACCGATGTTAGCACGGGTGATGCTTTACCTGATACTGGCATTCGTATCTTAGATCAAGACCAAAAGGTTTTGATTGAAGGTCGCACAGATAGTGACGGTAAATTTACTTTTGAGAACTTGCCAAAAGGCACCTATTCTTTCCAAGAGTTTGACGCACCAGAAGGCTATCAATTAGATGAAACACCGATTGCATTTGAAATTAAGGAAGATGGTGAAATCGTGAAATGTAACATGACCAATCAAAAAATTGAGTCTCCAGCAAAATTACCTCAAACTGGTGAAACTTCTACCCTACTTCTCTCTATTCTTGGAGTCGGGTTATTAAGTGCTACTGCTGGATTGTATTATTTTAGACGCCGCAAAGCGAACTAATTAAATAAAACAACAGACAAGAAGCGCAGCTTCTGTGTTTCTTGTCTGCTTTGAAGGAGATCATACATGGGACTTATTCGTTCTCCGACTATTTGTAATACCAATAAAAACTATTAAAAAGAAATGGAGATTATTTTATGGAACTCAAACACATTATTCCCAATATGGAAAAAACTTTTGGACAACTTGAATTTGCAGGAGAAGGAAAAATCGAGCAGCGCCGTATGAATGGCAGACAAACAATTATTTCTCGCAGATACAATTTGTACTCCACGATCCAAAGAGCCGATGATATTATCGTTATTTTGCCTGCCGAAGTTGGTGAAAAGCAATTTGAAGTAGAAGAAAAAGTGAAGTTGGTCAATCCTCGAATTACCGCAGAAGGTTATAAGATTGGCACTCGTGGCTTCACCAATTACCTGTTACATGCCGACAATATCGTAAAGGCTTAAAAAAGAAAGGAAGATAGTATGAGATTAGCAGAAGGAATTGTCATTGAAAAAGAAAAAACATTTGGTACGTTGAAATTCTCCGCTCTACGCCGTGAAGTTCGCATTACCGATGAAGAAGGCACCGTCACCGAGCAAATCAAAGAGCGGACTTATGATTTAAAATCTAAAGGTCAAGGGCGCATGATCCAAGTCAGCATTCCAGCAACCGCAGGCGAAAAAAACTTCGATTATAACGCCGAAGTAGAATTAATCAATCCAGTTGCCGATACCGTAGCCACCGCTACTTTCCAAGGAGCGGATGTGGATTGGTATATTAAAGCGGATGATATTGTGTTAAGGAATAAACAGATTGAGCATAATATCAAAAATGAAAAATCTAAAACAAAAATATAGTATCTTTTCTAAGTCATTATGCCCATGATATAATGGCTGATGGGAGGATAGAATATGAAAAATTTTAATATCACAAAAATTCAATTAGAAGCAATTATAGAAAATATACTCGAATACACAGGTGAAGCTAGTATTAGAATACCTTGTGAAAAACTTATTGAAGGCATACAAAACGGTAATTTATCTTTTGATTTATTTGAGTATTACTGTAAAACTATTGCTTCGTGGTATCCTGAAAATATTGGTGCCATTAGAACGAATGACTATGTTCATAATCTTGATAGTCACATTAAAAACATTTCTTTGATTCAAGAAATTGTAGATGATATTGGTCATAATAAAAAGGAATATGAAGAAATGCTAGTATCTCCTCGAATAAAAAAAGAAAATCCGAACATTAGTGAGAATGAGATTTTCATTGTTCATGGTCATGATGACGGATTGAAAAACGAAGTCGCACGTTTTTTTGAGAAGCTTAGTTTAAAGCCAGTAATTCTACATGAACAAGCTAATTCAGGTGACACTATCATTGAAAAAATTGAAAGATATTCTAACGTTGGATTTGGTGTAGTGTTGTACACTCCTTGTGATGTTGGTAATTCAATAGAGAATCAAACCAGTCTAAATCCACGAGCCAGACAAAATGTTGTTTTTGAACATGGCTATCTTATTGGAAAGTTGGGGAGAAAAAACGTTGCAGCTCTCGTAAAAGGGGACGTAGAAAAACCCAACGATATATCTGGAGTAGTCTACATTAACTATTTAATGGGAGATAGTTGGAAAACGGATATAGCGAAAGAATTGAATGCTGCTGGTTATAAAATTGATTTCAATAAAATTTTTCAATAAAAATGAAATATGACTAAATATTTCTTGAAAGGAGGAAGACCAATTTTTCAACATAAGGGAAAGAGAGTTAGAGGTTCTGATAAGCACTTAGTCTATCATTTTGCGTTACATTCTTTTACAATCATCTTTCTTTTTACTTCATTTTTTTTCCACCTTCCCTTACTTCTCAAGATGAATTGGCAAACAATTCAACTAAAAGATGGCTTACAATTTATTCAATCGCCATGTTTTCTGAGCAGCCTAATCACTGCTCTTTTTTTATGCCTAAATGCCACACTACTTTTCAGACACTTTTGTTCTGACACTCTAAAACAACTCCAGCACCGCCAAAAACTAGCTCGCATGATTCTAGAAAATGGTTGGTATGAAACCAAAGAAATTACAAATGATGGCTTTTTTAAGGATTTATCCAGTTCTAAGACAAAAGAAAAAATCAGTCATTTCCCTAAGATGTTTTATCGGTTAAAAGATGGCTTTATCCATATCCAAGTGGAGATCACGATGGGAAAATATCAAGATCAGCTTTTACAGCTTGAGAAAAAGTTAGAGTCAGGGTTGTTTTGTGAGTTGGTGGAGAAAAATCTCATAGAGTCCTACGTTGAGTACATTTTGCTTTATGACACCATCGGCAACCGTATTTCAATTGATCAAGTTACCGCAAAAGATGGGCAAATGAAGCTAATGGAGGGCGTATATTGGGAATTTGATGCCTTGCCCCATATGCTAATCGCTGGTGGGACTGGTGGAGGGAAAACCTATTTCCTTTTAACCTTGATTGAGTCTTTGCTGCACACTAATGCCAATTTGTTTATCCTTGATCCGAAAAATGCGGATTTAGCCGATTTAGAAACGGTTATGCCTAATGTGTACTCGAAAAAGGAAGATATGTTGGCTTGCATCCAGCAATTTTATGACGAGATGATGCAGCGGAATACCGAAATGAAGCACTTGCCAAATTACAAGACTGGTGAAAACTATGCCTATCTAGGTTTACCTGCAAACTTTTTAATCTTTGATGAGTACGTGGCATTTATGGATATGTTGGGTCGTGAAAATGCCGAAGTATTGAGTAAGCTAAAACAAATTGTCATGCTAGGTAGACAATCGGGATTCTTTTTAATCCTTGCCTGCCAACGTCCCGATGCCAAATATTTTGGTGAGGGAATTCGAGATAATTTTAACTTTCGTGTCGCTTTGGGTCGGATGAGTGAGTTAGGTTACGGCATGATGTTTGGATCAGATACCAACAAGCAATTCTTTTTGAAACCCATTAAAGGGCGTGGGTATGTAGATACAGGAAAAAATGTGATCAGTGAATTTTATACACCTCTTGTACCAAAAGGATATGATTTCTTAGAAAAAATTGAACACTTGACCACCAAGAAGCAGGCTGACACAGCGTTGGACGAAGTCATAGACGCTGGGGCAGACTAGCTTCCATTGGTGTGGCGCCAGCCACGCCAAGCGATTCGCCCCCCCTATCTAACAGGGGGGCACAAAAACATCAAAAAACTAGCATCAAAGACAACGAAACCCAATCCCTGCAAGGGATTCAATAAATAATAGCCAATGTAAACTCGCACGTAAAAGTTTACATTGGCTTTTTTGATTGGAGGAATGCAAATGACCCATAAAACCTTATGGCATCAAGAAATACAACGAACTCGCCTAGCCTATGGCATATCACAAAATAAATTAGCTGTTGCCACTGGTATCAGCCGTCCGTACTTGAGTGAAATTGAAACTGGAAAAATCCAGCCGAGCTTACACATTAAACAAAAAATTCAAGACACTTTAGATCGTTACAATCCAGATTATCCACTGGAATTATTGTTTGACTATGTTCGGATTCGTTTTCCCACAAACGATGTGGCAGCTATTTGCCATGAACTATTACGTATCAATATGGATTATATGCTCCATGAAGATTATGCTTTTTATTCTTACACAGAGCAGTATCGTTTTGGCGATATTATTCTTATGACTTCTCATGATGCTACGAAAGGGACTCTCTTAGAATTGAAAGGCAAAGGCTGTCGGCAATTTGAGAATTTTTTGCTGGCACAACATCGGAGCTGGTTTGATTTTTTTCGATCTAGCACCAATGAAAATGCCGTATTCAAGCGAATTGATCTTGCCATCAATGACAAGGTGGGCATCTTAAATATCCCTGCCCTCGCCCAAAAATGTGATAACGAAGAGTGTGTTTCTATTTTTCGTAGTTTTAAAAATTATCGAAGTGGTGAGCTGGTACAACGTGAAGAAAAAATGGGCATGGGAAATACTTTATACATTGGTTCCTTAAAAAGTGAAGTCTATTTCTGTTTGTATGAAAAAGACTATGAGCAATACGTTAAAAACAATATTCCAATTGAAGATGCCGAAGTAAAAAATCGCTTTGAAATTCGTTTGAAAAATGAAAGAGCGGCTCATGCCATCAAAGACCTAATCCAATTCTGTAACGCTGAGAAAACGGCGTTTGAAATTATTAATCGCTATATGCGTTTTGTTGACAAAGACGAAACTAAACGGCGAAGCCATTGGGAAACTTCCAAAGATTGGGCATGGTTTCTAGGAGAAGATCGTGGCGCTTTGCGCTTAACCACAAAACCTGAGCCATATACTTATGAGCGAACTTTTAACTGGCTACAGCATCAAGTTGCACCAAATTTAAAAGTGGTTCAAACATTGGATCATTTAAAAGGGACAACTATTCTGAATAGTTTGATCCAAGACGCCGAACTCACTGAGAAACATGAAAAGCTGATTGAACAATTATCTGCCTTGATTGAGGATGTGACGCTATGAGCCAATTGACGGAATCGTTAAAGAAATATGGCTTTTTCTGTGGTATTGAGTTGGAGGTTTATGTATTAGATACAGGACACTTTACTTCCTTGATTATAGAGGGCACTAAACAACAAGGGCGCTACCCTTATCTTTATGATTTTTACAAACAAACTTTTTATCCCTTCCGTCAAAACAAGATCACTGTTTATGGCGAAAAGCTCACCCCTGCTCAGCTTTTACAACGAGTGGAGCGCTATTTTACCAACCGAAAAAAATATACAGACAAAAGGAGAACGAAATAATATGAACTTTGGACAAAATCTTTATAACTGGTTTTTAAGCAACGCCCAATCCTTAGTGCTACTTGCTATTGTTGTGATTGGTTTATTTTTAGGATTTAAACGAGAATTTTCAAAATTGATTGGTTTTTTAATTATCGCTTTGATTGCCGTAGGTCTTGTCTTCAATGCAGGCGGAGTGAAAGATGTGTTACTGAACCTATTCAACAGAATTATCGGCGCATAGGAGGGATTCATTTGGAAATGCAAGTTTATGTTGCCAACTTAGGCAAATACAATGAAGGTGAACTGGTGGGAGCTTGGTTTACCCCACCTATTGATTTTGATGATCTAGCGGAAAAAATTGGATTGAATAATGAATATGAAGAATATGCCATCCATGACTATGAGCTGCCTTTTGATGTAGATGAATACACACCTATTGCAGAGATTAATCGCCTTTGTGAAGGTATCTCAGAGTTAGAAGGCACTGCAATCTATGAGGAGTTAAAAGAAATCAAGTCGATGTGGTTTAGCAGCTTCGATGAGCTGATAGACAATAAAGATGATATTATCTCTTATTCCGATTGTGACTCGATGGAGGATGTCGCCCGATATTTAATCGAAGAATCTGGACAACTTGGTGAAGTGCCAGCCAACTTACAAAACTATATTGACTACCAATCACTTGGTCGTGATATGGAAATTGAAGGAAATTTTTTAGTGACTTCTCATGGTGTTTTTGAATATACTAATTAGTTTACCTTTATGAAAAAAGAAGATAAGGCGATTTATTTTTATAAGTAGATTGCCTTTTTCATTATCTAAAAAAGGAATGATCCAATGAAAAAAATCAGAAGCTACACCAGCATTTGGTCAGTGGAAAAGGTCATTTATGCCATTAACGACTTACAACTTCCCTTTCCAATTACTTTTACGCAAATGACATGGTTTATCGTGTCACTATTTGTCGTGATCCTCTTTAGTAATGTTCCACCGTTGTCACTGGTTGATGGGGCATTACTCAAATATATTGGACTACCAGTTGGACTCACATGGTTTATGAGTCAAAAAACTTTTGATGGCAAGAAGCCTTATGGATTTTTAAAATCCGTTATCACTTATGCCCTGCGCACTAAGCTGACCTATGCAGGAAAAAAAGTTAAGCTACACAAAAAACGAGTTCGTGAAGCCATCACGATTGTAAGGAGTGAAAGACATTATGGCGTATCCTATTAAATACATTGAAGATAATTTAGTCTTCAACCACGATGGGGAATGTTTTGCGTATTATGAATTGATTCCCTATAATTACAGTTTTTTGAGTCCCGATGAAAAGTATCAAGTTCATGATAATTTTCGTCAACTGATTGCCCAAAATAGAGATGGCAAAATTCATGCGCTACAGCTTGCTACAGAATCCAGTATTCGAGCCACACAAGAACGATCCAAAAAAGAAGTTACAGGTCGTTTGAAAGAAGTGGCTTACAACAAAATAGATGAACAAACCGAAGCGTTAGTTTCCATGATTGGTGACAATCAAGTTGACTATCGCTTTTTTATTGGCTTCAAACTCTTACTGAATGAACAAGAAATCTCTGTCAAAAACATGGGCGCTGAGATCAAAAAAGCCATCCAAGAATTTTTCTATGGTGTGAACCATAAACTCATGGGGGATTTTGTGTCCATGCCAAAAGATGAAATTGATCGTTTTTCTAAGATGGAACACTTGCTGGAAAATAAAATTTCCAGACGGTTTAAAGTCCGTGCCTTAGATAAAAATGATTTTGGCTACATCATTGAACATATTTATGGGCAGACTGGTATTGCCTATGAAGAATATGAATACCACTTACCTAAGCGATACAAAGAAAAAGAAGTGCTTGTGAAAAAATATGATTTACTCAAACCAAGTCGCTGCTTGATTGAAGAAAATCAGCGCTTCCTGCATATCCAACATGAAGACAGCTCAACCTATGTGGCTTATTTTACGATCAATTCTATTATTGGCGAATTGGACTTTCCCAGCAGTGAAATCTTTTATTACCAGCAACAACAATTCACCTTCCCAATTGATACCAGCATGAATGTAGAAATTGTTGCCAACAAAAAAGCCCTCACCACTGTGCGAAATAAGAAAAAAGAATTGAAAGATTTAGATAGTCATGCTTGGGAAAGTGACAATGAAACCAGCACCAATGTGGTAGATGCCTTGGATTCTGTCAATGAATTAGAAAGTACCTTAGACCAAAGTAAAGAATCTATGTATAAACTCAGCTATGTGGTGCGTGTGTCGGCTAAAGACAAGGAAGAACTCAAACGCCGTTGTGATGAAGTCAAAGATTTTTACGATGATCTTTCAATTAAGTTAGTTCGTCCTTTTGGCGATATGATGGGGCTACATCATGAATTTTTACCAGCGAGTCAGCGGTATATCAATGATTATATTCAATATGTGACTTCGGATTTTTTGGCTGGACTTGGTTTTGGCGCTACCCAAATGCTCGGTGAACACGAGGGCATCTATGTAGGCTACAACCTTGATACAGGAAGAAATGTGTACTTAAAACCAAGCCTTGCCAGTCAAGGGGTTAAAGGCTCTGTAACCAATGCCTTGGCTTCGGCTTTTATTGGCTCACTTGGTGGCGGAAAATCTTTTTCAAATAATATGTTGGTCTATTACGCTGTGCTATTTGGTGGACAAGCCGTGATTGTTGATCCAAAAGCAGAACGTGGCGGCTGGAAAGATACCTTGCCAGAGATTGCCCATGAAATTAATATCGTCAATCTAACCAGTGAACCAGAAAATAAAGGCTTGCTTGATCCTTATGTCATTTTAAACCGCAAAAAGGATTCAGAGAGTTTAGCCATTGATATTCTTACCTTCCTCACTGGTATTTCTAGTCGAGATAGTGAACGATTCCCTGTGCTGCGAAAAGCCATTCGGAATGTCACACAAAGTGAGCAGCGAGGATTGTTGCTGGTCATTGATGAACTACGGAAAGAAAATACCACGATTAGTCAAAGCATTGCCGATCACATCGAGAGTTTTGTAGATTATGATTTTGCCCATTTATTATTTAGTGACGGTACCATCAAACAGTCCATTAGCTTAGAAAAACAATTGAATATCATTCAAGTTGCTGATTTGGTATTGCCTGATTCTGATACTTCTTTTGAAGAATACACCACAATGGAATTATTGAGCGTGGCAATGTTAATTGTCATTAGTACCTTTGCATTAGATTTTATCCATTCGGATCGCTCGATATTTAAAATCGTAGATTTAGATGAAGCATGGAGTTTCTTACAAGTGGCACAAGGAAAAACCTTATCTATGAAGTTAGTTCGTGCTGGTCGTGCCATGAACGCTGGTGTTTATTTCGTTACCCAAAATGCCGATGACCTTCTGGATGAAAAAATGAAAAATAATATTGGATTGAAATTTGCTTTTCGCTCTACTGATATGGTGGAAATCAAGAAAACACTCGAATTTTTTGGTGTAGACAAGGAAGACGAAGCCAATCAAAAACGATTGCGTGACTTAGAAAATGGGCAATGTTTGATTTCTGATCTCTATGGTCGTGTAGGTGTCATGCAATTTCATCCGATTTTTGAGGACTTGCTTCACGCCTTTGATACACGTCCACCGAGAATTGAGGTGGAGTAGATGAGGACTCGCCCTGCCCTTTTTTCACACAAATGGATCAAACGACTGTTTCTCATTTTTCTGATTATTGTCGGACTGATTTTATTCCTAGCAAGTGTCGGTACCATTGCTCAAGCTGCTGGCTTAGTGGATGAAACAATTAATGCCAACAATGAATATTCGATGTATGGACTCGAACATTATCAATTGGATTTCTATGTGGATAACTCATGGGATTGGCTGCCGTGGAACTGGACAGATGGGTTAGGAAAATCCGTCATGTATGGCTTATATGCCATTACCAATTTTATTTGGACGATTTCTCTTTATTTATCCAATGCCACAGGCTATCTAATTCAAGAAGCCTACAGTTTAGATTTTATAAGCCAAACCTCCGATGCCATTGGTAAAAACATTCAAACAATCGCAGGCATTTCTCCCAGCGGATTTTCTTCCTCTGGCTTTTATGTTGGCTTTTTACTGATTTTGATTTTAATTCTAGGGATTTATGTTGCCTATACAGGAATTTTGAAACGAGAAACGACAAAAGCGGTTCGTGCCATTTTGAATTTTGTAGTGGTCTTTATTTTATCAGCTTCTTTTATTGCTTATGCGCCTGATTATATTGGCAGGATAAATGATTTTTCTAAGGATGTCAGCAATGCCAGCTTGGAAGTAGGCACCAATATTGTCATGCCTGATTCAGAAACCAAAGGCAAAGATAGTGTTGATATGATCCGTGATAGTCTATTTTCGATTCAAGTCAAGCAGCCGTGGTTATTGTTGCAATACGGTAGCACGGATGTAGATAGTTTAGGCGCAGATCGGATAGAGAATCTATTGTCTACTAGCCCAACCACGAACAATGGCGAAGATCGAGAGACGATAGTCATTGAAGAAATCGAAGACCAAGACAATACCAATTTGACCATCACCAACACCATTTCTCGTTTAGGGACGGTGTTCTTTTTATTTCTCTTTAATATCGGCATTTCCATTTTTGTCTTTTTATTAACAGGGATCATGATATTCTCACAAGTCTTATTTATCATTTTTGCCATGTTTCTGCCAGTCAGTTTTTTACTCAGTATGATTCCAAGCTTTGATGGAATGGGCAAGCGTGCCATCACTAAATTGTTCAATACGATCATGGCACGAGCTGGCATTACTTTAATCATCACGGTAGCTTTTAGTATTTCTACCATGTTGTACTCATTATCTGCCACCACGCCATTTTTCATGACGATGTTTTTACAGATTGTTACCTTTGGCGGTATCTATTTTAAATTAGGCGATATTATGAGCTTATTTGCCTTACAGAGCAATGACTCACAAACAATGGGACGGCGTTTCTTCCGTAAACCTCGAATGTTTATGAACCGACAATCTCGTAAACTCCAACGAAATTTACGCCAGTTAGGGAAAAATTCTCCCACAAAGAATCCTCGGAAAACGCCGACACCAGCACCGAAACAACAAGAAACGAAAAAACAGGAAGAAAAGAAAACCACGCCGAAAAATCAAGCGCCAAAAAATGAACAAAAACGGCAATTGAAACCAGCTTCTAGTGTGCCGCAAAAGCCAACTTCCACCACGCCTAAAAAAGAAGCTGAAAATCAACAACTACAACAAAAAGATAGTGCAGCAGCACAAAAGAAAGATACAACACTGAAAAGTAAGCGGCAATTAGTCACAGCCAATAAGGATAGCCAACAATCCGATGCCCAAGTTGAGAATAAAACATCTCAGCGTGATCGTATACATCCTGCAAGACAACGGCGACAAACGATTGCCCAGCAGCGTTTAGCACAAGATCAACAAAGAAAACCACAGAAAAAATATCCACGCTCACCAAGCAGTGTGCCAGCAAGTGAGAAAAAAGAACGTAAAAATGCACCAGTTTCTAGTAATCGTCCCCAACCAACGGTTTCACCAGTTTCTAGAACTGCAAACAAAAATCGGCAAAACATTGCAGCAACAACCAATAAAGACTCTTTAGAAAAACTGCCGCATCAATCCAAACAACCTGTCAATCATTCAATAAAAGATCAGCGTGTAGCACAGACGAAACCATCACCTCCTGTGACTAAGAGTGAACAAAGCAGACCATTACAACAAAATGTAGCCGCTAAAAAAGCAAAGCAAGGAACTACTAAAACCACTGTAAAAAAAGCCATAACTCATTCAGCTAAAACAGGGAGGAAGAAAAAATGAAATTAAAATCTCTCGCAATTTCTAGCCTGCTTTTCTCCCTCTTTTTTGGCTTTCTCTTATTTATGGTGGTGGTTTTTGCGGATGAAGACGACAGCAGCAATCAGAATACTGCCGATCTTGGCGGTTTAGCTGTATCTGCCGAAGTCTTGAAACATAAGCCGACAGTTGAAAAATACTGTAAAGAATTTGGTATTGAAGACTATGTCAATTATATTTTGGCAATCATTCAGGTTGAGTCTGGTGGCACCGCAGAAGATGTGATGCAAAGCTCGGAATCTCTTGGGTTGCCACCAAATAGTTTATCCACTGACGCATCCATTAAACAAGGCTGCAAATATTTTAGCCAACTTGTGGCTTCTGCCAATCAATTAGGTTGTGATATCAACAGTGTGGTGCAATCTTACAATTATGGTGGCGGTTTTTTAAACTATGTCGCAACTCGTGGAAAAAAATATAGTTATGAACTAGCAGAAAGCTTCTCTAAAGATAAAGCTGGAGGGGTAAAAGTCACCTACACGAATCCAATTGCTGTGCCAATCAACGGCGGTTGGCGCTATAACTACGGCAATCAATTTTATTATCTTTTGGTTGCCCAATATTTAACACCCACACAATTTGATGATGCTACAGTCCAAGCCATCATGGATGAAGCTTTGAAATATGAAGGGTTTCCCTATGTGTATGGTGGTTCAACACCTGCCACTTCCTTTGATTGTTCTGGCTTTACTCAATGGTGCTTTGGTAAAGCTGGACTTTCATTACCAAGAACTGCGCAAGCACAATACAATGCTTCCAGCCATCTATCTCTAGCTGATGCCAAAGCTGGTGATCTTGTCTTTTTCCACTCAACCTACAGTACTAGCGATTATGTCACACACGTTGGCATCTATTTAGGCAACAATAAAATGTTTCATGCAGGATCACCTATCGGTTATGCCGATTTATCGAATAGCTATTGGCAAGCTCATTTGATTGGCGCTGGTCGTGTAACCAACTAACGGAAAGGAATTTACCTACTATGTTCTTTAAAAAGACCACAGAAAAAGTACCTAAACAGAAAAAAATCCCAACCATCAAAGTTGGGACACATAAAAAGCTCACCCTCGCCTTATGGCTATTGCTGATTGGCAGTATGAGTTTTGGAATTTATAAAAATTTTACGGCGATTGATCAACACACAGTTCATGAAAAAGAAATTATTGAGCAAAAAATCGTGGATAACAATGCCATTGAGCGCTATGTTGAAAATTTTGCGGCTGTTTATTTCTCTTGGGCGCCTGCTCAAGAAGCCATTGACCAGCGTACCAAACAACTAGAAAATTATTTCACCGAAGACTTGCAGCAATTAAATGCAGATGCGATTCGCTCAGATAGTCCCACAACTTCCAAGGTTACAAAAGTTCAAATTTGGCATCTGGATCAAGTTCCTGACACCAACGATACAAAAGTAACCTTTTCAGTTGAACAACAGATTAAAGAAGGTGAAGAACAATCGACTGTTAAATCTAGTTATCATGTAGTCGTTCATACGGACAAGCAAAATCAACTGGTCATCATCCAAAATCCAACGATGGATGCGACTTCCTCAAAATCTAATTATGCGCCTAAAAAAGTTGAAAGTGATGGGACGGTGGATGCCGCAACAACCGAAGAAATCACCGAGTTTTTAGAAACCTTCTTCACCCTATATCCAAAAGCAACTGAAAGTGAACTGGCCTATTATGTCAGTGATGATGCGCTTCCTGTTATCAATAAAGACTATGTATTCGTGGAGCTAACTGATTCTATTTATTCTAAAAAAGGAGATCAAATAACTGCAACTCTTACTGTGAATTATCTGGATCAAACTACGAAAATGAACCAATTTGCACAGTATTATCTATCGCTAAAAAAAGATGATAACTGGAAAATCATAAAATAATAACATTATAACCACCAAGAACTATTTATTTATGGGGGATTAAGCATTGGATAAACTACCAAATAGAAACTTAACAATAGCTCTTTTAATGTTCTGATAATTATTTTTACCCTAATAATTTGAAATGAATAGACTGAACTTGGTGTCAAATCTTTTTAGTAGCACTTTTTTGATTAGTATTTCTATTTTTAACCATGTAAACACCTTTTCAATCCTTAAATGAATAACCAGCAGCTCCACTATTAAAAAAGTTGAGCACCTAGCTATCTGTTTTTTGTCTACTGTTGTAAACTTTAGGTAAATAAAAATGAAAGAAGTGTTCCACTTGGAAATGACTTACGAAAATAAAATACGGATTAGTGATTCTGAATGGGAAGTGATGCGAGTCATCTGGACATTGGGAAGTGCAACAGCACAAGACATTTTAAATGCTCTAGGAAATGCTATGGATTGGAAGACTGCCACAGTGAAAACCCTGCTACGTCGCTTGGTCGATAAACAAGCATTGGAAACTAGAAAAAATGGGAAAAAATTCATTTACACACCTCTAATATCTGAAGAGCATACGATTGATGTCGTAACAGAAGACCTATTTTCAAAGATTTGTGCCAAGAAAGTTGGTACTACAATTGCTGATATCGTTCAACAATATGAGTTGACGCAAGAAGATATTGATTTGATTCAACAACAATTAACAGAAAAATCACCTGCTACAATTATTCAATGTAATTGCCTGCCAGACCAATGTAATTGTTAAACAAAAATAGAAAACTACTGTTGAGAAATTTCTTAACAGTAGTTTTTTTAGGTTTTATCGTTTACAAATGTAAACGATAGTGATACATTATATTCATGGTTACAAATGTAAATGAATTGAGGTTGAATAAAATGTCTACTTATCGGTTAACTATTTACACACGTCCCTTGTGTTCAGATTGCCAAAATTTGAAAAAATATTTAAGCAACTATCACATCCCTCACCAATTATTTGAAGTAAAGACTCCTGAGGATGAAAAAAACATGGTAGCTGTCACAGGTAGTAAAATTGTACCTGGATTGGTTTTTAAGAAACGCAGTCTATTTCAAAATAGAAAAGTTTTGATTGGATTTGACGCAAACCGAAATAAGATTGAACAACTCGTTAAACAGACGAGTTAATTTTTTTAAACTTTCCCGTTGACAATTGTAAACGGAAATAGTAAAGTGCTTCTTGTAATCAATGTTTACAATTGTAAACGAAGAGGTGGAAATATGAACATTGCAAAATCGGAATGGCAAGTTATGAGGATTCTCTGGTCAACGCCGGGGTTATCCAGTAATCAAATTTTTGATTATATTTCCAACGACAAAAAGTTGACTTGGAAAAAAACGACAGTAAAAACATTACTTTCTAGGTTGTTGAATAAGAAAATTTTGTATGTAGTAGTTCGAGGAAGAACCTACTTCTACTATCCAACTATTTCCGAAGAGGAAGCTTTAGGTGGAATCACAAACGAATTTTCTGAGGGGATTTGTGCTCTACAACTACCAAAGGCTATTTTACAACTCATTGAAAGAACTAAGTTGAGCAACAAAAATATTGAAGAGTTAGAACATTGCTTAAAAGAAAAAAAGCAGTCAGCAGAAATCGAGATCACTTGTAACTGCTTATAAAAACGATTCTAGGGGGAAACGAAAGATGATGAATGAAACTTTTTTAATAGACGGTATGACTTGTGCTTCTTGTGCGCAGACGATTGAAGGTGCCGTCCAAAAAATGAAAGGCGTTCAGTCAGTATCCGTCAATTTGGCGACAGAAAAAATGCTAGTAGCCTTTGATGGGGCAACGATTTCTGAAAAAGATATCGAGAATGCTGTTGATCACACAGGTTACAAAGCGAAAACAATCAAAGAAGACTCAGGTGTGACCTTTGATATCGAAGGTATGACTTGTGCCTCTTGTGCTCAAACCATCGAAAAATCTGTAAATAAACTAGATGCCGTCCAAAGTGCTAGTGTTAATCTGGCTTCAGAAAAGATGAGTGTCCATTTTGATACAAGTTCACTTAACACCGATGACATTATTCGTGCTGTTCAAGACGCTGGTTACGATGCTAAGGTCAGTATTGACTCTTCCGATGCTACAGAAGATCAAGCTGCAAAAAAACAAGCTCATATCAAAAATATGTGGCGCCGTTTCTGGATTTCTGCTGTATTTACGATTCCTGTTTTATATATTGCCATGGGAGAAATGATTGGTTTGCCTATACCAGAAATCATCAATCCAATGATGCATCCAGAAGCCTTTGCGACAGTTCAGTTAGTTTTAACGTTGCCAGTTTAGGTCGTTCATTCTTCCAAGTTGGTTTTAAAGCCTTGTTCAAAGGCCATCCAAATATGGATTCTTTAGTTGCTTTAGGTACAAGTGCAGCAGTTGCTTATAGTTTATATGGTACCGCTCTGATTTATCAAGGGAACACTCACTTTGCCATGAATTTGTATTATGAGAGTGCGGCCGTTATCTTAACTCTAATTACATTAGGAAAATATTTTGAAGCAGTGTCTAAAGGAAAAACTTCGGAAGCAATCAAAAAGTTGATGGGTTTGGCTCCCAAAACGGCTCGAGTTATTCGTAACGGCGAAGAAGTTAAAGTTGGTTTAGAGAATGTTGTCACAGAAGATATTGTCGTAGTACGCCCTGGTGAAAAAATCCCAGTTGACGGTATTGTTATTGAAGGCAGTTCAGCAATTGATGAATCGATGATTACTGGTGAAAGTTTACCAATTGAAAAACACATAGGAGATTCAGTTATTGGAGCCAGTATCAATAAAAACGGGACGTTTCGTTTTAAAGCCACTAAAGTAGGAAAAGATACAACTCTATCACAAATTATCAAGTTAGTGGAAGATGCGCAAGGTTCTAAAGCCCCAATTGCAAAAATGGCCGATAAAGTTTCTGGTGTGTTTGTACCCATAGTGATTGGTCTGGCGATTTTAGCAGGACTGGCTTGGTTCTTTTTAGGTCAAGAATCTTGGATTTTTGCCTTAACAATTACGATTTCTGTCTTAGTCATTGCCTGCCCTTGTGCTCTTGGGTTAGCAACCCCTACAGCTATTATGGTGGGAACTGGTAAAGGCGCTGAAAATGGTGTGCTCATAAAAGGCGGTGACGCATTGGAATCAGCACATAAAATTCAAACCATTGTCTTTGATAAAACAGGCACAATCACTGAGGGAAAACCCGTTGTGACAGATATTCTTGCTTACAATGGCTATGATGATGAAGCTGTATTGACGATTGCTGCTTCTGGAGAAATGGGCTCTGAACATCCATTAGGAGAAGCAATTGTCGAAGGAGCGAAAGAAAAAGGTTACACACTGAAAGAGTACACTAATTTTAAAGCAATTCCGGGTCATGGGATTGAAGTAACAATTGATAGGAAAACTGCCCTTCTAGGCAATCAAAAATTGATGAGTGAACAAAACATTGAACTCTTTGATGCTGTCGTTGCATCAGATAGATTAGCTTCTGAAGGAAAGACACCCATGTTTATTGCCTCAGACGGTAAACTAATTGGAGTTGTTGCAGTAGCAGATACAATTAAAGAAAATAGTGTTGCAGCAATTGAAAAATTACATCAAATGGGGATTCAAGTTGCCATGATTACTGGCGACAACAAGCGGACTGCCGAAGCGATTGCTAAACAGGTCGGTATTGATCGAGTCTTCAGCGAAGTGTTACCAGAAGATAAAGCCAATGAAGTGTCTAATTTACAAGCGGAAGGTTTGAAAGTCGCTATGGTTGGTGATGGTATCAATGATGCCCCTGCCCTTGCTCAAGCCAATGTCGGCATTGCTATCGGTTCAGGAACTGACGTTGCCATTGAATCTGCTGATATTGTGTTAATGCGCAGTGATTTAATGGATGTGCCAACGGCTATTGAATTAAGTCGAGCAACCATCAAAAATATTAAAGAAAATTTGTTCTGGGCCTTTGCTTATAATGTTCTAGGTATTCCAGTGGCTATGGGAATATTACACTTATTTGGTGGGCCACTATTGAACCCAATGTTAGCTGGGGCTGCAATGAGTTTTAGTTCCGTTTCCGTGCTCCTAAACGCTTTACGCTTGAAGAGATTTAAACCATCAAAAGCTAAAGCATAATTTAATTTGGTAATAAAATTAAAAAATAAAGAAAGAAGCGATCAAGATGAACAAAAGTTATGAAATCGAAGGATTAAAATGCCAAGGATGCGCAAATACTATAAAAGAACAATTTGGAAAAGTTGCTGGAGTTGAATCTGTTGAAGTGGATGTCGACACAAAGACGGCTACAGTTAGTGGAAATTTCAATGAACAAGAACTGACAGATTCTTTAAAGGAAACCAAATACGCTATAAAATAGTCTGAACATGAATTTTGAAAAATCGAATATCTTGCAAATTAAGAGTGGAGCGATCCACTCTTTTTTGTTTTCCTCTATCTTACAATGTGTAAAACTCTTTTAAGCCAATGTTTTTTCCATTTTAAAAAAATAAATAAAAATTGTTGACATATGAATGAACTTTCATATATAATTCTTCTTGTACATATGAATATATATTCATGTGATATCTTCTAAACCAGAAAGGAAGTTTTAAGATGGAAAAAACAAACTTAGATGTTCACGCACACGACGGACATGATCACGAGCATGAGGAACATAACCACGATCACAGTCATAGCGGCAAATTTACAACAATTATGTTCTTTGTAGGAGTCGCAGCTTTTATTGCGGGATTTCTTCTTGAAGGAAATAATGAACTATACGCAGCCATTGCCTTTTTGATCTCTGTTGTCACAGCGGGCTATCATATCATTTTGGAAGGCATTGGTGATACTTTTAGAAATTCTATTGCAGCTAAAAAATTCCAACCTAACGTCCATTTCCTAATGGCTTTAGCCACAGCTGGTGCCATTGCGATTGGTAACTTTGAAGAAGCGGCTATGTTGATTGTCATTTTTGCAGGAGCCCATTTCCTTGAAGAATATGTTGATGGCAAGAGCAAACGAGAAATTACAAATCTATTAAACATGAATCCAACAGAAGCACGAATTCTATATCCTGATGGTACAACGAAAGTGGTGCCTGTTGATCAAGTCAAAGTTGGTGACACGTTACAAGTTTTAAACGGTGCCCAAGTTCCCACAGATGGTGTTGTGTTGAGTGGTACTACTGCCATTGATGAATCTTCAATTAATGGCGAAAGTATTCCAAAAGAAAAAACAATTGGTGATGAAGTATTTGGCAGTACGATTAATGGAGCTGGTACCTTCACCATGGAAGTCACGAAAGATAGTTCAGAAACAGTCTTTTCAAAAATCTTGCAAATGGTCAACCAATCACAAAAAAGTTTAACGAAAACAGCGACCTTGATTCAACGCTTGGAACCAAAATATGTCACGATTGTTTTAGCGTTATTCCCATTAGTATTACTAGCTGGCCCATATATCTTTGGTTGGTCTTGGGAGTTAAGCCTTTATAGAAGTATGGTCTATCTGATTTCAGTTTCTCCTTGTGCTTTAGCAGCCAGTGCGGTGCCAACGACTTTAGCGACAATCTCCAATTTATCTAAAAAAGGTGTGCTAGTTAAAGGCGGTGCCTACCTCTCTAAACTACAAGACTTAAAAGCCATCTCATTTGATAAAACTGGAACGCTGACAAATGGTAAACCAGTTGTCACAGATTATTCCTTTGAAAAAAGTTTAGATGAAGCAGCATTAGTTGATTTAGTTGTCGCCATGGAAAAACAATCGAATCATCCATTGGCAACAGCAATTATCAATAAATTTCCTGATCGCAGAACAGTTGAAATAGCTGTGGAAAATGAAGTTGGACGTGGCTTGTCAACAATTTATCAAGGAAATACTTACCGTATTGGGAAGCCTTCTTCCTTTAAAAATGTGTCCTTTGTCTACAGAAATCAAGAAAAAGAATTGTCCTCTGAAGGTAAAACCGTTGTGTATGTTGGTAAGGACGAACACGTGATTGGATTGATTGCTTTGATGGATGTTCCGAATCAATATGCGAAAAATGCTATTTCCTATTTCAAAGGTGCTGGTCTTCATACAACAATGATTACTGGTGATGCAAAATTAACTGGTGAAGCTGTTGGCAGACAAATCGGCGTTAATGAAGTGGCTGCAAATGTAATGCCTGAGGATAAAGCAAGCATTGTTCAAGAACAACAACGTAAATATGGTTCAACAGGAATGTTAGGCGATGGAATCAATGATGCACCAGCACTTGTGACAGCGGATGTAGGTGTTGCTATGGGTGATGGGACCGATGTTGCGATGGACGTAGCGGATTTAGTTCTAATGAAAAATGATTTATCCAAATTGGTTTATGCCCATAAATTAAGTAAAAAAATGGATAAAGTTACTTGGCAAAATATTTTCTTCTCCATGTTTGTTGTGGTGTCATTAGTTAGCTTGAATTTCCTAGGCAAAATGGATATTACCTTCGGTGTAATCATGCATGAAGGTAGTACAATCGTAGTTATCTTAAATGCTTTAAGAATGTTGCGGACTCCTAAGAAATTTTTATAGTAGAAAGTTAGGAGAGTGATTTGGAATGGACGCCATAACTGTTGACGTAAAACTATATCCAACGGAAGAAGCCATTGATCGCGGAATTGCCCTATTCCATGTGCTAAAGAACAAGATTCGGCTAAAAATATTATTGTTATTGACGATTCGAAAACGAACTGTAAAGGAATTAGAGAATGAAATTGCGGAATCTCAATCCGCAGTTTCACATCAATTAGCAATACTAAAGGAAATGAAATTTGTCTGTTCAAAGAAAATAGGACGGAATCAACTGTATTCTATTTATGATAAACATATCGAATCAATTATTGATTTAGCCATTGCTCATGGCAAAGAAAATTGTGAAAAATAAAAAATTATTGCATGGTCTACAATTAGAAAAATTGAAATATAAAAAAATACGGAGGTCTTTACTTATGGAACATCATAAAAATCATCAAATGACTCACGATACAAGCGGGAAATTACCAGAAGGAATCAAAACAGCGCAGCATCCTAAATATCCTTTAGGTACAAAAGTGATTTTAGATTCAGATCATATGCAAGATATGATTGGTGCAGAGGCCACAGTAGTTGGTGTGTTTGATACACACTCCTATGCGGTTACCTACATAGATACTGATTCTGGAATGGTAATGGAAAATCACAGATGGGTCATTCAAGAAGAAACAAAAGAAAATAGTCCTGCTATTCAAGTTGGGGATACCATAGTGATTCAGACAGATCATATGTCAGGAATGGACGGTGCAACTGCTACTGTTGACGAAGTTATAGATGAACCTATCTATATGGTGGATTATATTTCGACCGAAACAGGAGAAGTAATTGAAAATCATAAATGGGTCAGCGAGAGTGAAATCAGAGGCACCGTTTGAAAATACTCTAAAGATTCAATGGAGAAGTGATCTGGAATGAAATTTTTTTAAAGTAAATTTCTAGATTTCATTCCAGTAAATACTTCAAATGCAAGTTGGATTAGCCAGTAATAAAGGAGAAAAAGAATTGGAAAATAGTAGAAAAGTAATAGAGAATATTTATTGGGTTGGTTCCTCAGATAGGCGGTTAGCACTTTTTGAAAATCTGTTCCCTGTCACAAATGGGGTATCCTATAATTCATATGTGATTTTAGATGAAAAGACAGCATTGATGGATACTGTCGATTCATCAGTCTCAGCAATATTTTTACAAAATATTGAAGCAGCACTACAAGGGAGAGAGCTGGATTATTTAGTTATTCATCATATGGAACCTGATCATTGCGCGAATATGGAAGAAATCGTGAGACGGTATCCGAAAGTTAAACTAGTTGGAAACGAGATGACCTTCCGGTTGCTTGAACAATTTTATCCTATTCAGGCACAGGATAATTACTTGTTTGTTAAAGAAGGTGATGAGTTAAATCTAGGTACACATAACTTGTCTTTTGTGATGACACCGGGTGTTCATTGGCCAGAGGTGATGATGTCTTACGAACAAACCAATAAACTGCTTTTTTCAGCCGATGCTTTTGGAACATTTGCTTCGATTGATGGCAATTTATTCACTAACGATTTGGATTTTGAAGGGAGAATTTTTGAGGAAGCCCGCCGCTATTATGTAAACATTGTTGGACGGTTTGGTGCAAATGTCTTAATGGCACTTAAAAAGCTGAAAGATTTAGAAATTCAGATGATTTTACCTCTTCATGGACCTCTCTATAATTCAGATACGACTATTCATAAAATTATGGCTGCTTATTCCAAGTGGGCAAGCTATGAACCTGAAGAAAAAAGTGTCCTAGTTCTCTTTGGTTCAATGTATGGTAATACGGAAAATGCAGTGGATATTTTAGCTGGGAAACTTTCCGAAAAAGGTGTAAAAAATATCAAAACTCATGATATTTCAAGAATTGATCCTTCCTATATCATGGCTGATATGTTTAGGTATTCTAATATTGTTTTTGCTTCACCTAATTACAATACGAGCCTGTTTCTAAAGATGGACAACGTCATTAGAGAAGCTCTTAAGCTCGATATCAAGAATCGTAAGCTATCTTTTATTCGGAATTTCAGTTGGGGTGGATCAGCTTTAGAAATTATGCTAGATTACTTTGGTAATGAAGAAAACTTTACAATAGTGGGAGCACCCGTTGAGATTAATTCATCAGTGAAAGAAGCAGATGTAAAAAAACTAGACGAACTTGCACATAGTATCATGGATTCTTTAGGAGAGGAAAGATAGGTTGAATAACTTACAGCATATTTTATTGCTCATTTGTTAAAGGAATAAGTATTGGAGGAAAAATTATTGACAGAATCTATATGGATTCTATGTCCAATTTGTGAATCTAAGACTAGAACTAAAATATTAAAGAAAACAACATTAGTGTATTTCCCTTTATATTGCCCAAAATGTAAACAAGAGAAAATTATAAATGTTGATTCATACAAAATAACAATCATTAATGAGCCAGACGCCAAGACGCAGAGCCGATAACAAGAAGGAGCATATCCTTTAAGTTATCGGCTTTTTTCGGTTTTTTATTTCATTAGTTAGGCATCAGCTTCAAGAGGTTCGATCATGACTAATTTAATTACTTTATCACTCAATTTAATCACATTGCTCTTAGCACATTTTTGTCTTCGGATAAAATTGTGCTTTTTTTATTTTTTTTTCGATTTTATCGAAGATTCACCTTCTACCAATCGTGATAGGAGTGAAAGGGATTTAGGACTGCCCTTTACGTTTGGAAAGGAGGTGAATCTCAAATGAAATCTTTGAATCACGAAAAAAATATAGAGCATCAATTTGATAGTTATTGTAAAACAGTTCTAAGAAATTTTGCCCGAGATATCTATACTTCTGAGAAGTTCCATAATAGCTTATTTGTTTCATTAGACACTCTTACTGACGAACAGCTAGCGAGGTTTAGCATTTCTGATGAATATAGTTCTGATTATTTTCATTTTCCTACAATCGAAAATGATGTTCTTATAAAGGATTTCCTGATTGCTCAAGCAATTACTTCACTATCTAAACAAAAGCAAGATATTGTTTTACTTTCCTACTTTCTTCACTTAACCAATGTAGCAATCGCAGATTTAATGGGCTTATCTGAAAGCACCATTCATTATCACAAAGTAAATGCGTTGAATGAACTAAGAATTTATCTGGAGGAACATGAAGATGTTGAAGACTAGAAAATACAAACTGATCCCATTTCATCTTCTTGCTGATGCAAAAGAAGGAGATGTGGAATCCATTAATCAAGTAATTGAACATTTTAGACCATACATGAGGAAACTTTCTCAAAAGAAGACATTTGATGAGTACGGAAACTCTCGTAGCCAAATTGATCCTGAGATAGAAAAACAATTAGAAACCAAACTAGTTCTTGCAATTTTGAGGTTTAAGTTGGATTAACCAAGTCACCATGTATCTGTGATTGTGGTACATGGTGAAATTAAATATTTGAGTAATTACTTTTCTATCATAGTTCATAAATAATTATGGATTTTATTAGGCAAGTAATTGCCATTGATCTTTGACAACTGAATAACACATTTTTGATTAACCTTCCCCATTATTCGAGCTGCCGCACAGATTCGCATTGAGCGGTAAAAATCTGATGCTAGCCTTATTTTCGACAATTAAGGTGCCATGACAATAATGGAACATAATGATACTCACACTCGAAAAAGTGTCTTGCTGCTAACTACAGGGAGAGGTGAAATGCCTGTGTGCTTTGCCAAAAGCAGATCAAAAATGTATAACGAACAAAAGATAGGAGTGAAAAAATGGTTGGTCTATTATCAAATTTTTTATTTTTTCTACTTGGTGGTGTATTTGGTGTAGCAATTATGTGTATTGTCCAAATCGCTGCTCAAACCGATCGAGAATTTCAAACAACTCAAAAACAAAAATCATCTGTGAATAGTAAAAAAGACTAAAAAAATGCGAGTATTACAGAGCAAAATACACCCGACTTGTTACCCACATTCCGTGATTATAGTATAATCAGATTGTTAGGTTAATAAGTCTACTTTTGTTCTACCTGTCACGAAAGGAGTCTATAATATTTATGGTAGAAGCGACTATAAGCAAGGAGCAACAAAAAAAGACCTATACAATAGATGAAATCGCCAAACAGCTTGATATTAGCATGAAATCAGCATATGCGTTAGCAAAGTCTGGAGCTTTCCATTATGTGAGAGCTGGAAGAGCCATACGAGTATCTAAAGAATCTTTCGATAGATGGTTAAATCAATGAATTTAAACATTTAAGGAGAGAAAATTATGGCTTCAATAACAAAACGAAAATCTAAATTTGCAATAGTCTACTGGTACTTAGACGGCAATGACATTAGAAAACAAAAATGGGAAACTTGCAACACAAAAAAGGAAGCGAAAGCTAGGAAAGCTTTTATCGAGTTTTATCAGCAGACAAATGGGCTCACGCTCGTTCCATTGAGCGAACAATACAAAAAGGAACTTGAGGATGCTAAAAAGGAATTAGACACTCCTGATTCTGATATTACTCTGAGCGAATTTCTCGATATTTTTGTGAATATTTATGGTGTTTCAAAATGGTCTGCAAATACCTTTAGCAGCAAAAAATCTTCAATCAGCAACTATATCAAGCCCATTATCGGTAACTGGAAGTTAAGTGACATCACAACTAAAAATCTCTCTAAGTATTACAATGATTTATTAAGTGTTCCAGAGGTACCTCGGTCTAATCGAAAAGCAACAGGAAGATGCGTTCAACCAGCCAACATTAAAAAGATTCATGACATCATTCGTTGTGCATTAAATCAAGCTATCTTATGGGAATATTTAGATACTAAGATGCGAAACCCTGCTTCATTAGCTATATTGCCAAAGATGCCTAAAAAAAGACGTGCTGTTTGGACAATTGATACTTTTAAAAAAGCTATTTCAGTAGCCGATGATGATTTGTTGCTTATCTGTATGCACTTAGCCTTCTCTTGCTCCATGAGAATCGGTGAGATCACTGGACTGACATGGGATGATATTATTATTGATGACCAAGCCATTGAGGATGGTAATGCTAGGGTTATCATCAATAAGGAACTCAGCAGAGTACCCTTAGAAGCTATGCAAAAGCTAAAAGAAAAAGATATTATCAAAGTGTTCCCTACTCAAAAGCCCCATGCAACTACTCGATTAGTATTGAAGACACCAAAAACTGAAACAAGTAATCGAGTGGTTTGGCTTCCTAAAACAGTTTCTCTTTTGCTCCGTAATTATAAAGATGAACAAACTGAACTAAAGGAATTTTTAGGAACGGCTTATAATAACTTTGATTTAGTAATTGCCTTAGATAACGGAAACCCTGTTGAAAGCCGTATCGTTCGTGATAGGTTCCAAGCACTATGTGAAGTAAATGATCTCGAAATGGTCGTATTTCATAGCTTACGCCACCTTAGCACGGGTTATAAACTAAAAATGACTAATGGTGACGTTAAGTCTGTTCAAGGCGACACTGGTCACGCAGAAGCTGAAATGGTAATGGATGTTTATTCGAGAGTCATTGATGAAGATAGGCGCTTAAATGCTAAAAAATTAGACGAAAAATTTTATCATTCATTGAATGAATCTGACGAGACAGTTAAACAAACTAGCTCAACAGAAAAAGATAATTTCGTAGCTAACTTGATGGAATTTATGGCTGATGAAAAAAATAGAGAGCAGCTTCAACAAATGCTTAACCTTGCTAACAATTAAGCGATTGTGATTCTTGCTAACAAAAAGTGTTAGCAAATTCCGTAAAAAAGCTAAAATTTTTAATTTGAAAAAATGGTTGTTAGCAAAACTTTCGCTAACACAAAATTAAAAATGAAAAAATCAGATAAAGTCCTTATAATTGTGTAAAAGTAAA
>NZ_KV833887.1:0-3162 GCF_001837725.1 Enterococcus sp. HMSC072F02 | reverse complement strand
TTCTGAATCCCATACTTTATAAAAATCTTTGATAAATCTATTCGAAGGATCAAATTTAAACCATAATTGTGTCTTTCCTTCTATTAAAATATCTTGGTTATACGCATCTTCTTTGAAATTTAAGGTAATTGATATGTATCCCGACCAAATATTAGGGTTGTTAGAAATTAAAGACCCTAGTCCTAGTGATAATAAAATACCAGATAATTATACAGCGCAACAGTATATTGAAGATATTTACAATGTTAGATCTGAAATACAAAGAGTTCTAGATAGAATTGAAAATGAAATTGGTAAGATAATGATGGAAATGGAAAGATCGTGATAAAGTTTTTGTTACTATTTTTAATAATGCAGCAAAAAAATATTGCCACCATTTTGCCACCGATGACTGAGGTTTTCTCAGGTGTTTTGAAATGACCTAAAGATAGAAGAGATTATTTAGTTCCTTTATAACCTTTAATACTAGAAGCTTAGAGACTATCTTAGATTAATAGAGAATAGTACAGTTAGATTATTGCGAAAAGAAGCCTTCATGGCCGTTCTGAAAATGGACGAAGAAGAAAGTAAGAAGTAGTAAGAGGTCTATTTGACAATACTGAAAAAAATACCATATTTACATGGGTTTGCCACCGGAATGTCACCGGTGGTTTTTTTGTTGGTAAAATTCTCCATGATATCTACCATTTCAATTCTCATTTTATTTGTAATATGAGAATAGGTGTCCATCTAATCATGTTTTGGATGCCATGGAATCAGAGGATTAGTCGGAAACAACTTTGGATTAGTCAAAAGAATCCATGTATAAACTGAGTGATGTCGCTTAAGTTAGCGCAAAATTCTTAGCTGTTTTAAAAAATAGTTTGGCTATAATCTCTCAAAAAGTGTATTTATTCAAGTAACTTTTTCAGAAAAAATAGACTAGAAACAAAAAAAGCCAGCCCTAAGAGCTGGAAAACTTAATTTTTTGTATTCAGATAAATTAGTATGCAAATAAAAAATACTATCGAAAATACTAAACCAACTAAATAATTGGATAAAAAAAGGGGATCAGTATCTGAATCATCCCAAATCTGAATCATGAAATAGATAAATGGGAGGGATGAGACGATCAGTAAACAATCTTTTTTACGCCATGTTTTTAAACAATGTAGAACAATAATTTTATATGCACAAGTAACCCAGAATAAAATTTTACTAATAAATAACAAAGTTATATCCCCTTTATTTTTTCTCTTTTGCAATATATTTATCTTATCATTATTCATTGATTATGAGAAAAAAATGAGATTGAAGGGGGGGTCGGTAATAAAAGACTTATACAAAAATGAAGGGTTGCTTAGATACGTAGATTACTACAGTATAATAAGAACGGTTTCAAGCTATATGATCATTGATACATAAGTTCAGAAAATCGACTTAAAATGTTATTGATTAATGAGAATTGGAAAAACGGCAATGAATAAATCGAGTAAACAAGAATCGAACGTACTGAAGGCAACATTTGAAAAAGAATACGGAGTTTCTACAGAAGAAGTATATAAAGTGGCAAGTCAGGGTGTTGCTATTGCAAGTGAGGTTATTCGTAAGCTTGGATTTCTATATAAAATGATGCTCGTCAATGGGAGGGAGCGGAATGAAAAAAAAGACAGATGTTACGCTAGTAGTCATGGTATAGACGGTTTAATACTAGATATGCCGATAAAGTACCCTAATTAATTCGGATTGAAAGAATGATGAAATGCGATAGACAGCAACGGTTGAAAAATAGTAAGAACAATTATGAAGAGTTGAAATTCACATCCTTGTTTCCTAGTATGTTTTTACTATTTCCGTTGCTGTCTATTAATTTATAAACATCGGAGTTACGCATATTTAAAACACATCAATTACTTATTGTCAAAGATAGATATAATACGCATCAGCTTCCGAAGTAGCAGAATTTACCTTATGAAGTCCTTCTAATTTGATGTGGAGTTCTTTGGCAATTTCTTGAATATATTTGTTAAATATACTATTTTCTAATTTTAAATAATTAGCAATCTCTATAGAAATAACTTTTTTACATTCTTTTCCTATAAACTGAATATTAAACTGTCTTATTACACTGTTTCTATCACTTTCATTAGGAAAGCTACTTATCATCGATACATATTCTTTTATAGACATAAGAGTACTTTTTATCATTTGGAATTCATCCATAATTTCACCTTCTCTAATTATTTTAATTTTAATTTAATTATACATAATACTTTTATTTCTATCCATTTTTTTGCTGAAGAGAAAATAAGGTAAGGAAAGTTTAGCGACTATCGCTAGGTGAAAAGATAAACAGCTTCTTTTTTATTTTTTAGTTACATAGACATTCAGAAAAAAAGACAATCAACTAGTGATCGTCTTTTAGAAAGTTACCAATCAATTTTATAATATTGCTAGAAAATAAGATAAGAGCAAGACCTAAAATATTTATAAAAAATTGAAATCTAAAAAAATAGCATTCAGGATAACAAGAATCATTTCGATGTATAACAATTAATCATTCTTATAAAGATATCGCAAAACAATGATGAAAAGAATAAGTGATAAAAACAACCCAACTACGTAAAAAAATAATGCTGAAAGCGATTGATAAAATGTATATTTCACTATTTTTATGATAAAAATTGCTGTAGGAAGAAAAGAAAGCATTAATATAACTGTTTTTCTAGAACGTTTAGTGAAGTAAAAAAAAGAGCTGATACCAATACAGACTGGAATCCAAAATAAAAGCATGCTAAATGTGACCACCGTATCATCTCCCATATCGTCTTATGTCAATTAGGATAATAGCACTTTATCAACTAATAACCAAATATTAAGGATAATAGTTCCGAATGGACTACAAACACACCAGAATGGAAAAAGTCAGAAAACCGGAACTAACTGAAATAAAAGCAAAGTTTAAAAAATACGGTGTTCCTACAGAAGCAGCGGATAAAATTGCGAGCAATTGTATTGCCGGCCATCATTCAGGTTGAAAAAGTAAGTAGTTAACGAAGAACAAAAAGAAAGTAGATAGATATGAGATTTTTAATCGGAGATCATACTCGTTCATTAAACAATTGTTGTGATTTTTCTGAAATTTTACATCTTCTTAATTGTCAAATTAAGTTAGACAGATCA
>NZ_KV833886.1:0-519 GCF_001837725.1 Enterococcus sp. HMSC072F02 | reverse complement strand
TTCTGTTGCAAAGTTTTAAATCTACTATCAAATAAGGTAGAATAATAGAAAAAGATAGCAGGAGGAATGACGATGAATCATTTTAAAGGAAAGCAATTTCAGCAGGATGTGATTATTGTAGCCGTGGGCTACTATCTTCGTTATAACCTTAGCTATCGTGAAGTTCAAGAAATCTTATATGATCGTGGCATTAACGTTTCTCATACGACGATTTATCGTTGGGTGCAAGAATATGGCAAACTACTCTATCAAATTTGGAAAAAGAAAAATAAAAAATCCTTTTATTCATGGAAAATGGATGAAACGTACATCAAAATTAAAGGAAAATGGCATTATTTGTATCGAGCCATCGATGCAGATGGTTTAACCTTGGATATTTGGTTACGTAAAAAACGGGACACACAAGCAGCCTATGCTTTTCTTAAGCGGTTAGTGAAGCAGTTTGATGAACCGAAGGTTGTAGTCACAGATAAAGCCCCCTCTATTACAAGTGCCTTTAAGAAACTAAAAGAATACGGC
>NZ_KV833885.1:103116-128807 GCF_001837725.1 Enterococcus sp. HMSC072F02 | reverse complement strand
TTATTTTTCTAACTTAATTTTACAATTCGCGAATCATATGAGAAAAGAAAGTTGACAGGAAATCCTAAAAACATCCGCCTTTTTTTATATAATCTTTTTAACTCAACAGAAATAAGTGTTGAAAAGTTGTATGCGCTACCTATAATTATAAAAACAGAAAAAATGGTAAAAAATTTAAATCGGTATTATCCTCTTTCCGCTTATGAAAAAAAGAAATTATTCCACTTTTTAGCAATCAATCTATTGTCTGAACAAGAAGATTCTTTAGATATTGTCAACAATCAGCCGCTATTTTTCTCAGATATAGGATTTTTCTATCTAAAAGGAGTACTGGAGACAGAATCAGTTGTTTTTATCTGTAAGATCCTCTCGTGGCTTTATCTCCATGATAAGTTAGATCAAAAGTATTTGAGGAAAAAAGAAGATGAAACAATCGAATGGTTGAATGAGCGGTTCATTGAAAGTTTTGAAAAACGGTTCAAACGGTTACCGAAAGAAACGAGAAAATCGATCCAAAATGAGTTAACCAAAATACATTTTAAACTTTTGCATTATACCCTTAATAAATCGGATGAATTTCCACTAGATATTTCTTTTTTTAATCAAAACTATCCTACATTTTATTGCTATCTATTAGAGTATATGAATGATCTAATGTCAAAACACAAAGAGTTGCTTCAAGATAAATTTTTTCTTTTTTTCAGTTATTTATTGTTATTGATCAATCACATACCCGTTCAACTAGTTTCTGAGCCAGTAAAGATCATCATCGATTTTTCCTATGGTGCTGCCTATAATCGATTTATCAAGAAAAATTTAAGTTTGTACATTAATCTGAATACGGAAGTGATAGAGGCTGGAAAACTTGATTTTCCGGATGTTATAATCACGAATAGAAACAATTTATATGAAGAAAGTGTGTCTCAAGTAGTGGTTTGGCTTGATCCGCCAAGAGCAGTAGACTGGGGGAACCTTACAAAGATTTTGTTGACTATCCAAGAAGAGAAATACAAAGACAGCAAAATTGACAAGCAAATAGACGATTTTCCTGAATAAATCATCGACAGGATCGAATAGTGAACTTCTTTTAGAAAGTCCACCTGCTTTTTCTAAAATAAAAAAACTTGGTACGCAATCGCTGTACCAAGTTTTTTTATTTAGCTTTTAATTAAGCCATAAATAATAATTTATATAAGAATACTGCTACGACACCAGCACAGATAGGTGCAACAACGGGTACCCATGCATATCCCCATTGAGAAGAACCTTTATGTTTCAATGGAAGTAGTGCGTGTACAAGACGTGGTGCAAAGTCACGAGCTGGGTTCAGACCAGGACCTGTAGGACCACCAAGTGAAGCAACTAATGTCCATACAAGGAAACCAAGTGCTAAGTGAGCTGTACCAAGGTTATCTTGGAAGAATGGTGCTTTTGTAATACCTAAAGCTCCAAAGAATAAAACGAATGAACCAAAGAATTCATTGACGAAACCATTGAATTTAGAACCAACACTGTTGATTGTTGAGAATGTACCTAACACATGGTTTACATCTTCTGTTTGGTCGTAGTAAGGTTTGTAACAAGCCACTACGATCAATTGTCCGATCGCTGCACCAATCAATTGTGCAATGATATAAGGAACAACTTCAGCCCAAGGGAACAATCCATTAGACGCTAAGGCAATCGTAAATGCTGGGTTGATGTGGTTACCGCTGATTCCGCCAAAGATCATTGCCGGCATCATAACCCCAAATCCATATCCGACAGCAATCAGCATCCAGTCGCTGCCATATCCTTTTGTACCTTTTAAATCTACGTTTGCTACAGCACCGTTACCTAGCACGATTAGTAATGCTGTACCAATCATTTCCGCCGCAAGACGGGTCATTAGTGAGTAATCCATAAATACCTCCAAATGTTATAAAAATGCAAAAAAAAAGAAACATCAACACGAAAAGCATCGGTGCAGTGTTTCGTGTCGGAAGGATTTCTGCAGTCTTAACAAATGTGAATAAAAAAATGATTTCCATTACGTATAAGAAACCAGACCAACAGTAAAACTCCAACTCTTTTTAAAAGTTCTCCACAAATCACCAAGCTTAACTATAAATATACCAAAAAAAAAACGTTTTTTTTCTCAAAAATTGTATCTTATAAACAGCATGTTTTGAAACTTTCAGAAAAGGTTTGTTAGTAAAATGAAAGCTATACGTAAGGAGTGTTGTTTGATGAAATTTTTTCAAGAGTTTTTCATTATTGTTTTCTTTTCTGTATTAGGAGAAGGTATCCGAATTTTTGCTCATTTACCTATTCCTGGGAGTATCTTAGGTATTCTTTTTTTATTTTTAGCATTTGAAATGCATCTTGTTGATCCTGAAAAAATCGGAGCAACTGGTGACTTTTTATTGAATAATCTAGCTATTTTATTTGTTCCAGCTGGTGTAGGTTTATTGGAATATTTTGATGACATTGCTTCGATATGGCCTATTTTACTGGGGGCAGTCGTCGTGTGCTCCATCGTCACGATGGTCACAGCGGGAAAAACGGCAGAAGGGGTAGAAGCTTTGCTAGGCTATATCCGTAAGAAAAAAGCAAGCAGGGTATCTGTAAACGAAATGGAGGAGAATCAAATTGACTGAGTTTTTTGTGAATCCATTATTTGGCTTAAGTTTGACTTTAGGAGTGTACGTATTATCTGACAAATTTTTGCGGAAATATAAATTGCCTGTTTTGAATCCTCTCGTATTATCGATTGTTGTTATTATCTTATTTCTGCATTTTTCTGGCGTCAGCTATAAAGAGTATAATATCGGCGGCAATTTTTTGACTATGCTGATTACTCCTGCGACAGTGGCACTTGCCATCCCGCTTTATAAAAACTTCCGTTTGCTGAAAGAAAATTTTTATCCTGTAATGGCTGCGATTTTAGCAGGAATAGTCGCAAATTGCTTGGTTAGTGTAGGCATCGGTTATTTTTTCTCTCTTCATAAAGAGATGGTCATCTCATTACTACCGAAATCTGTAACGACGGCTATTTCTGTCGATTTGTCTCATACGATGGGCGGGGTGAATGCCGTGACTCTTGCTATTGTTGTCTCTACAGGTATTTTTGGCTCGCTGATCGCTACTCATATTTTCCGCTTATTCAAGATCGAAAGTCCCGTTGCTCGCGGTGTGGCGTTAGGAAGTACTTCTCATGCTATCGGTACAGCAAAAGCAATCGAGATTGGCGAAGTAGAAGGGATCATTTCAGGGCTTGCGATATGCGTAAATGGGATATTGACCGTTTTGTTGCTGCCGTTATTCTTTCAGCCTTTTGCTGGCTTGTTTTGATGCGAAAACCACTATTTTATGCTACAATAACCAAAACGTTCTAGCATAAAAAAGGAGGGAAAGACGTGTATTTGTCTTCCGAGTATCTTAAACAATTTGATAAAGATCTATATTATAAGATTCTCCTCCTAGAAAGTTTTGAGGATCAAGCTTGGCATACTGCTGCACAATTAGCGCAAGTTATTCAGCTGGATGCCCGCAGTGTGTCGAAATACCTAAACGAGCTGTCTAAAAACTATCAGCAGTTTAGCGGTAAGACGCACCCTTTGTTTACAAAAAATCACCGTTCTGGTTATAACTTTTATGATACGCTCGATTCAATCGAACATGAGCGTTTTTTGATCTATCTCGTGCAAAGTACGCTGAAATTCCAGCTGCTGCACGACATTTTTTTTGAAGAATTCCACACGATTTACCAATTTGCGCAAAAGCATTACATTAGTGAATCCACTGCTCATCGAAAAATCAATGAATGGAAACAGCAACTGCAAACTTATGGCATTCGTCTGCAACGAGGTACATATATCGCGCAAGGCGAAGAAGAAATCATTCGACTTTACTTGCATATGACATTCTGGCAGTTGTTTCGAGGGAAAATCTGGCCGTTTGAAACGATTTCTCAAATGGACGTAAAGAATATGGCAGAACATATCATGGCTTTTTTCAACGTTCGTTTGAATGAAATCAAAAAAAGACGATTGGAATACATGCTAGGTGCCTTTTTTTTAAGAAAATCACAGAAGCATTATGTGGTATTGAATGAGAAAAAAAGAGGGCTGATCGCAGACAATCTGTTGTTCCAGCGATTCTGCCAAGTCATGGAGCCGGTATTTCCTAATTATTTTCAAGTAGAAGACGAATTAGGCGCATTGTTTCTTGTTCTGATGACGCGTGAAGAATATTATAGTGATCCTAAGATACGGAAGAAAATTTTTGATTTTCATCAACAAGCAGAAACACCGCCTTTTGCAGCTCTTTCTGAAGCAAAAGCAGCTCTTTCTCTTTATCAAGAAGAGCAGGAGCTACCAGCGGAAGATCTGACCTTTGAGGCAGAAAACTATTTGTTCAGTAGTCATCTTTTCGCCTATCTTTTTCCTAACGCAAAAGAAACGATTGATGGAAACAGTAGTGACTTCATTAATCATTTAGTCATTGAAAACAAAGAATTAAAACAATGGTTAGTACGCTTTTTTGAAAGCAGACACAAACAGCCTAATCATCTGGCGTTTAAAAATCATGCGTTTTTGATGGGTCGGTATCTGACTGTGTTTAAAACATTAGGAGCCTTTACTCCACAGCTTCCAAAGATCACGATCCTCTTGATGACAGATTTCCCATTATTTGAAGAGCAACTGTTAGAGGAGGGGTTACGGACGTTTTTCCGTAATGATTATCAGCTGATTTTTCTACCAACGGATTATCGGGGAAGAGAAGTGGATCTTCTGATTTCCACAAGTAAAGTTCATCGAAAACCGTGGGCGGATCTTGACTATTTTATTGTGACCGAAGAATTAAAATTGATAGATTACATTCAGCTATCTCAAAAATTTGAAATGATTCAAAAACAAAAACAATCAAAAAAATAATAAAAAAAGGAGAATAAAGATGACATTTGAAGAAATTTTACCAGAATTGAAAAAAGGTGCAAAGATTATTCGTAAAGGATGGAGTGGATTTGAGCTTTATGTTGTTCTCGTATCCGATGATGAATTTGATGGCTGTCCGGTGACGCCTTACTTATTGATCAAAACAAGTGATGAAGGTTTTTCTAGCTTTGCTCCTACAGTTTGCGATATTTTAGCAGATGATTGGGCGATCGTAGAATGAAAAACCGTTATCCAGATTTAGCTAAACAGGTCGTATTTATTACAGGAGCTGCTTCTGGTATTGGTGCCGCACAAGCCCAAGCTTTTCTGGAACAAGATGCCTTTGTGTTTGGATTAGATCAAAAATTTGGAAAAATGGAAGAACTTTCTTTTCGATTTCCTGAAACTTTTGCCTACGCACTAGGGGATGTCCGACAGAGGAAAGAACTCCAACAAGCGGTATCGAAATGCCAAAATCATTTTGGTGAAGTTACGATTTTATTGAATACTGCGGGGGTATTAGATGCATACAAATCCTTGATGGAAACTGACGAATCGCTGTGGGATCTGATTTATGAAACGAATGTGAAAAGCATGTATCATCTAACAAGCATCATCCTTCCTGATATGATCCGCCGAAAAAGCGGAACAATCATCAACATGGCTTCGATTGCGGGTTTGGTTGCTGGCGGAGGTGGGATCGCTTATACAAGTGCGAAACATGCAATCGTCGGTTTTACTAAACAACTCGCTCTGGATTACGCAGAGCAGGGGATCCGAGTAAAAGGAATTGCTCCAGGAGCCATCCAAACGCCGATGAATGCGGCTGATTTTGAAGGAAAAGGTGAGATGGCAGAGTGGGTGGCAAATGAAACACCAGTCAAGCGATGGGCACAGCCGGAAGAAGTAGCGGAGCTGACATTATTTCTTGCCTCTCCTCAAGCAAGCTATATACAAGGAACGATTATTCCAATCGACGGTGGCTGGTTGCTAAAATAACCTTGTGTTTTTTTCAAGCTTCTGTATGATAAGAAATAAAGAGAGAACCAAATGGTTGATGATAAAAGAAAGTCGATGATTGTTCCCGGCATTTGATGTCAGACAGCTTTTTCACAACCTTCTGATATAAACGGTGTTCAAAAGCTTGCAACTGCGGTAATAAGTCCAGCCAAATGAAAAATAGGAGGAGCTATTTTTATTTGACTATTCTTATTACTTGTTGCAGGGCAGCTTTTTCACAACCTTCTGCGGCACTTCAGTTGGAATTTTCTTCCCATCCTTTGGTCGCAGTCATTACCAAGATAAAATTATCTTGCAAAGGAGAAATAGAACATGGAAAAAAATAATACCCGTTCAGCCAAACGCTGGACAACGACAGATGTGACTCGGATGGCGCTAGTCACTGGTTTATATGTGGCAGTGACGCTGGTTTTGTCTGTTTTTAGTTTTGGAGTGATTCAGATTCGTCTCTCGGAGATGTTCAACTATCTGTCCTTGTATAACAAAAGATACATCGCCGCGGTAACAGCGGGAGTAGCTTTGGCTAATATTGCTTCTCCTCTTGGACTGATAGATGTTGTAGTAGGAAGCGTCAGCACGCTGATTGTATTGCTTATCAACTATAAAATCACTAGTCGCATTAAAAACATGAAAATCAAAATGGCTGTGACAGCATGCGTATTTGCTTTTTCCATGTTTACAGTAGCTGGTCAGCTAACGATTTTATATCAACTACCTTTTTTCTTGAATTGGTGGGTGATTGCTTTAGGAGAATTGGCATCAATGATTGTCGGTGGGATAATTATTTATTGGATCGGTAAAAAAGTAGATTTGACAAAATAAAGATCTGTTTAAATTAAAATAAGGCAGCGTGGAAGAGACCGGATGTTGAGTCTTCTTCCATGCTGCTTTTTTGCTCAATTCGTTCGAAGAAATCGATTTAGCCGTTTTTTCATCAAGACACCCATATAGGCTGCTCCAATTGCTTTGATTGCTTCCGGCAGTAAAAAAGGCAGTAGCCCACTGGCAAATGCAGTTGTAAAAGTAAGATCGCCACTTATCTTCAGCCAGATCGTCCCACAGACTAAGGCGGCAAGAGAGCCCATTAGATTGGCAAAGATTGCGTACAAGTAATGAGCGTCTGTTTTTTCGATCATCCAGCCAGTTAGCCATGTTTGAAAAAGAAATCCAATCAAATATCCGCCAGTTGGACCAAATAAAACAGCTATGCCTCCAGTCATCCCTGAAAATACAGGAAGACCGATCAAACCCAGTAAAAGATAAATTGTAACCGATATCAATCCCAGTTTTCTTCCGAGAAAAGTGGCTGTCAGTCCAATAGCAAATGTTTGCCCTGTCAAAGGAACCAAACCAAAAGGAATGGTCATCTGAGAAAGGACAGAAATAATCGCGGCAAATTCCGCAGCAAGTATCAATTCTTTCAATGTTCGGTTCATAATGCCCTCTTTTCGTTAACTTATTATTTTTATTTGGTTAACGAAATTGTAAAACAAAGTGATTGCTTTGTAAATAGGAAATAAAAAAAAGACCAACTATCCAATAGATAGCGGTCTTTTTCAAGAAAGCTTTTGAAATTATAGGCTTTGGTTGTAGTATTCAACGACAAGAGCTTCGTCGATTTCTGGATATAGTTCGTCACGTTCTGGTAAACGAGTCAATGAACCTTCCAATTTTTCAGCGTCAAAGCTTACAAATGCTGGACGTCCAACAGTTGCTTCTACAGCTTCTTTTACTGTTACGTTGTTTTGTGATTTTTCACGAACTGAGATCACTTGACCCACTTCTACGTGGTATGAAGGGATATCAACGCGTTTGCCATCAACTAAAATGTGACCATGGTTAACTAATTGACGTGCTTGACGACGAGTCGTTGCAAGTCCTAAACGGTAAACAACATTGTCTAAACGTTGTTCTAGTAAGATCATGAAGTTAACACCATGTTTACCTTCTTTGATTTTGCTAGCTTTTACGAACAAGTTACGGAATTGACGTTCGTTCATTCCGTACATGTGACGAAGTTTTTGTTTTTCAGTTAATTGCATGCCGTATTCTGATTGTTTGCCACGGCTGTTAGGTCCGTGTTGACCTGGTGCGTAAGGGCGACGTGCTAATTCTTTTCCTGTGCCTGACAATGAGATGCCTAAGCGACGAGAAATTTTCCATGATGGTCCTGTATAACGAGACATTAAAATTTCCTCCAATGAATATAAGTTTTTGGAGTAAAATAATCCGTTGAAAAATTCATAATCATATAGTTTGTTCTTCAATCTTCACCTTTGCAGCCGCGGTTACACAATCGAACCCGAGACGGGGCAACAAACTAGGGATGAGTTATTATTTTTCTGCTGCATTATTTTACACAAACTACAGTATATGATAGATCATCCATGAATGTCAAGATAATTAGTACGTAAAAACGCTTTACAAACCTAGGCTCTCTTTATAAAATGAGAAGGTATGTGCAAATGGAAAAAAGTGAAGGAAGTTTAAGGAGAAAATCAATGAATCCGGTATCACCATTATTTGAGAAAATCGATGCTTCAATTGAAAAGAAGGCGAACCTTTTTGAAAACAGCTTTTCACGTTACGCTGTTCGAGCGGTTCTTGCCTGTTTGTTTTTGACTTTAGGAACGGCTGTGGCATTTGCGATCGCGATGAAGGGGGAAGATATCGCGCACGGTCTAGGAAAGATTTTATACGCATTTATGTTCAGCTGGGGTCTGGTCATGATTCTATACATGAACGCCGAATTAGGAACATCGAATATGTTTTATATGACCGTGGGTGTTTTTCGGCAGAGACTTGCTTTAAGTAAGGCAGCCAAGATTCTATTTACCTGTATTTTTTTCAATATGATTGGCGGTATGTTATGTGGATTTCTTATTTCTATGACTACGCCATTTCAAGATTTAACGTTGGACAACTTTATGTTAGAATCAATAGCAGTAAAACTAGCAAAACCTGCAACAACGATTTTGGTGGAAGGAATGTTTGCGAATATCGTTGTCAATACCGCTGTCCTGATCAGCATGCGGATGAAAGAGGATGCTGGGAAAGTGATCACGGTCGTATTCATTATTTTCATTTTTGCTTTTCTAGGATATGAACACGTGATAGCGAATTTTCCTGCCTTTACGCTTGCTTACTTTGCTTCTCATGGACAGATGGACGGAATGACAGCCGGCAATGTGTTACATAATTTGTTTTTTGCTTTGGCAGGGAATTATATTGGTGGCGGTTTAGTGATGGGACTGGGTTATACTTGGCTGAATCAATCAAAATCATCCTATGTGGACTAAAAAGTCGTTCATTAAGGGAGGAAATACCATGGAAGTGTTAGTTTTTCCAAAAAATGAAGAAAAAGCGTTACAAATGGAAAAGTACATGAAAAATCTTTTTCCTTTTGCTGGGGTACCTAAGCCGGAACGCGCTCTTTTGCAACAGCCGTTATTGGATGAAAGCAAACATTTATCTGTTTCTGAAGTTTTAGCTTTTGTTCATTATTATTATGAACAAATCGAAAGAGAATATCAGTATGTGGCGATCGATTTAGTCCAAAAAAACATCAAACGGCTTACCTTTGAAGAGATAGTTGCATTGTTACCACTAGTCCAGAAAAAAGAATGGTGGGACAGCATCGATTCTTGGAGAAAAGTATACAGTACATGGTGTAAAGCCCATCCAGAGCAACGTAAAGAAGTCTTTCAGTTGTTCGAAAAAAAGGAAGATTTCTGGTTGCGTCGAATAGCAATCACGTTGCAATTAGGTTATAAACAGCAAACAGACACAGCACTATTGATCCGAGCAATAGACGAAGACCGTCAAACAAAGGAATTCTTTATCCAAAAAGCAATCGGTTGGGCATTGCGTGATTATAGTAAGACCGATGCCGCTTGGGTAAAAAGTCAGCTGACAACAGATTTGAGCAAGTTAGCTGTTCGCGAGGCAAGCAAGTATTTATAAGAAAGCGAGACGACAAGAGATGAGACGCAAATTATTTGCTTTTGATATTGATGGAACGTTGTTAGATTCAAATAAACAAGCTTTAGATAGCACGAAAGAAGCATTGGAAAAATTACGCAAAGCCGGTCATCTGGTCACGATTGCTACAGGGCGGAGCCGGTTCCATGCGCAAGAAGTCATTCGAGATCTGGATTTTACGAACTACATTTTATGTAATGGAGCGGCCGGTTTTTTAGACCATGAACAAGTATATAAGAACTTACTAGATCGCGAACAGTTGGATGCATTCGTCGAGGAAGCGCATCATGAACAGATCGACACAGCTTTTGTCAGCTTAGACAATATCAAACGTTCTTCTTCCAATGATGTAACGGTGATGGAAGAGGCGATGCATTCTTTCGGTGCTGTCTTGCCTGAACTAGATCAGTTTTTTGCAGAGGAACAAGAAATCTATCAAGCGTTAGCATTTTTCGATCAAACATATGATGGAAAATTCTCCTCATATGATAAGATTCGATTTGTCCGCTGGCATGAGAACAGTGTAGATGTCGTTCCCCAAAACGGTTCTAAAGCGGCGACGATCCTACACTTAGCAGAACAAGTAGGTATCCCGCATGAAGATATTATCAGCTTTGGTGACGGACAAAATGACCGTGAAATGTTGCGTATGTCAGGAATCGGAATAGCTATGGGGAATGCTGTGCCAGAAGTACAAGCAGAAGCCAAGATGGTCACTGATACAAATGATCAAGATGGCATCTGGAAGGCATTGAAAGAGTTAAGTGTGATTTAAAAAAGGTTGTGAAAAAGCTGTCCTGCATCAAGTAATAAGAACAGCCAAACAAAAATAGCTCCTCCTATTTTTCGTTTGGTTGGGCTTATTACCGCAGATGCAAGCTTTTGAACACCGTTTAAGGAAGATGTCGTGACAGAAGTGGTCAGTTTCAAGTAATAAGAAGAGATTTACGAAAATTGCTTCTCAAGTTTTTGAAAAATTTCGGCTTATTTCTGAAGAAGCAGCAGATGGAACAACGTTTATTCGGGAAATGGGACTGTGACAAGATTTTTGCCATAGTCCCATTTCTTTATTTTATTTTTCAAATCTAAGAAATATCAGGAAAGAGTTCCTTTTGTTTGACCTTTTCTTTCTTATTGAAAACAACTATAATATAGAGTGATGTTAAAAGAGAAGAGGAATTTAGTGTGCGGGTATTGTTTATTGGTGATGTAGTAGGTTCAATGGGACGAGAGATGATTACCGAATATCTCCCTAGGTTGAAGAAGAAGTATCGTCCGCAAGTAACGATCGTAAATGGTGAGAATGCCGCTTCTGGACGTGGAATCACAGAAAAAATCTATAAAAAATTTTTGCAAGACGGTGTAGATGTCGTGACGATGGGAAATCATACGTGGGACAACCGCGGGATTTTTGAGTTTGTAAATGAAGCCAAAAAGATGGTTCGGCCGGCAAATTTTCCGGAAGGGACGCCTGGACAAGGGATGGTCTTTGTCAAAGTGAATCAAATCGAATTGGCAGTAATCAACATGCAAGCTCGTTCTTTCATGGTGGACTTGGATGATCCTTTTCGTAAAATGAAGGAACTAGTAGAAGAAGCTAGAAAACGTACGCCAATCATTTTTGTAGATTTTCATGGAGAAACAACAAGTGAAAAACAAGCGATGGGCTGGTTTTTAGATGGGAAAGTTTCAGCAGTGGTCGGTACACATACACATGTCCAGACAAATGATGCGCGAATTTTGCCAAAAGGCACAGCGTATCTGACAGATGTTGGGATGACAGGACCCTATGATGGTATTTTGGGTATGCGCAGAGAACCTGTGATCGAAAAGTTTCTGACCGCATTACCAAAACGTTTTGAAGTTGTCGAACAAGGCCGATCGATTTTAAGCGGCTGTATCTTAGAATTGGATGATACGACAGGTCATGCAAAAGAAATCCAGCTGATTCAAATCAATGAGGATCGACCGTTCATGGAGTAGAAAGAGAGGCAGTTTTTTGCAGCAGGAGCCGGAAATTCAAAAAGAAGTAAGGAAACTGACAAAACTTTTAAGAGAAAATGAAACGATCATTCGCTACAAAGAACTTGAAGAAAAGATCCATCAAAACCAGTATTTAACTGAGTTGAGAGAGAAAATCAAACAAGCGCAAAAAGAAGCTGTTCATTTTGCCCACTATGACAAACCAGCAGCAGAACAAGAAGCAATCAAGCGAGCGGATCAATTCATGAAAGAATTTGATCAGCATCCGCTTGTTATAGCTTATAGAAAACAGCTTTTGGAAGCAGATGATCTGCTTCATCATTTAACAACGATGATACAAGAAGAAATCAATGGACAAATAGAGGAGGAAAAACATGCCTCAAAAAACTAAAAACACTCCTATGATGGAACAATATCTAAGCATCAAGGCACAATACCAAGATGCTTTTTTGTTCTATCGTTTAGGAGACTTTTATGAATTATTTTATGAAGATGCGATCAAGGCATCACAGCTTTTGGAATTAACGTTGACGAGCAGAAATCGAAATGCAGAAGAACCTATTCCTATGTGCGGTGTCCCTCACCATGCAGCACAAGGATATATCGATGCCTTGATTGAAAAAGGCTATAAAGTAGCGATTTGCGAGCAGGTAGAAGATCCAAAGACGACTAAAGGGATGGTCAAGCGCGAAGTGATCCAGCTAGTCACTCCTGGTACAGTCATGGACAGCAAAGGATTGTCGGCAAAAGACAACAATTTTTTAACAGCTGTAGTTAGTCAAGGAAATGAATTTGGCTTTGCTTATGCCGATCTAAGTACGGGAGAATTGAAGACGGCTCGGTTGCATGATGAAGAAGCTGTTTTAAATGAAGCCTCTGCATTGCAGACAAAAGAACTCGTATTAGGCAGTGAGATCACTGATACCCTTCGTGAACAGCTAAGCGGGCGTTTAGGGCTAGTCTTTTCTCAACAAAATGAGATGGAAGAAAACGCGGAATTTAGCTTTTTGACAAGCGAACTAGTCGATCCGCTGGAAAAAGAAGCAACCGGCAAACTATTGACTTATTTAGCGGTAACACAAAAGCGGAGTTTAGCGCATATCCAAAAAGCAGTAGAATACCAGCCAGATCATTTTTTGAAAATGGATTATTATTCAAAATTCAACCTAGAATTAAGCCAATCTATTCGGACTGGGAAAAAGCACGGCACGCTTCTATGGTTATTAGATGAAACAAAAACAGCAATGGGCGGCCGTTTATTAAAACAATGGCTAGACCGTCCGCTTATCCAGGCAAAACAAATTAAAGCAAGACAAGAAATGGTCGCTTCTTTGCTAGACAGTTATTTTGAACGTATCGATTTGCAGTCAGCATTAACGAAAGTCTATGATCTGGAACGCCTAGCAGGTCGAGTAGCTTTCGGTAATGTCAATGGGCGAGACTTGATCCAGTTGAAAACTTCTTTAGAACAAGTGCCAATGATCAGAGGGTTGATTGAAGGAATCGATCAAGGTCAATGGCAAAGTCTGCTTTCAGAAATGCAACCGATGGACCATCTCGTCCAATTGATTGACCAAGCTATCCAAGATGATCCGCCGTTACAAATAACGGAAGGAAACATCATCAAAGATGGATTCAATGAGCAGCTCGATACGTACCGTTCTGCTATGAGAAACGGAAAGAAGTGGCTAGCAGAACTTGAAGCAAAAGAGCGTCAAGAAACAGGAATCAAGAACTTAAAAATCGGATTTAACCGCGTTTTCGGTTATTATATAGAAATCACAAAAGCAAATCTTGGAAATGCAGAGCTGGAGAAGTATGAACGAAAACAAACCTTAGCAAATGCAGAGCGTTTCATCACACCAGAACTAAAAGAATTGGAGACACAAATCCTCGAAGCAGAAGAAAAATCTGTTGATTTAGAATATCAGTTGTTTTTAGCTGTGAGAGAAGAAGTCAAAAAGGCTATCCAGCCGCTACAAGTACTTGCAAAAGCAATCAGCGCAGCAGATGTGCTACAAAGTTTTGCAACGATCAGCGAACGCTATCAGTATGTTCGGCCAGAACTTGTCAATGACAAGCATCAGCTTCTGATCAAAGACGGGCGACATCCTGTAGTAGAAAAAGTATTAGGACATCAGGAATATATCCCTAACAGCGTAGAAATGGCAGAAGACGAAATGATCTTGCTGATCACAGGACCGAATATGTCTGGTAAAAGTACGTATATGCGCCAGTTGGCATTAACTGTTCTGATGGCGCAAATGGGCTGTTTCGTTCCGGCAAAACAAGCAGTTTTACCTATTTTTGATCGGATTTTTACCCGAATTGGTGCAAGTGACGACTTAATTGCTGGACAAAGTACTTTTATGGTAGAGATGATGGAAGCCAATCAAGCCCTGCGTTATGCTACGCCAAACAGTTTGATTTTGTTTGACGAACTCGGGCGAGGAACAGCAACCTATGACGGAATGGCGTTGGCCCAAGCAATCATCGAATATATCCATCGTCATGTACAAGCAAAAACACTCTTTTCTACCCATTATCATGAACTGACGGTACTTGAAAAAGAACTTCCGCAGCTTAAAAATGTCCATGTTGGAGCTGTTGAAAAAGACGGAGAAGTTGTCTTCTTGCATAAAATGATGGATGGACCTGCGGATAAAAGCTATGGTATACATGTGGCAAAAATCGCAGGATTGCCTGCCAATCTACTAGAGCGAGCAGCAGATATCCTGCATACGCTAGAAAATGGCGATAACGGACACCATACTGTTCCAGCTGAAATAGAAGAGAAGACTAAAACAGCCAAACAGGAGCAAATAAAACCACCTGCAGAAAAAGTAAACCAAGACCCTATACAAGACAGTGTCAAAGAAGAAAACCAGCAACTTTCTTTATTCGGTGAATTATCCGAAAATGAAACAGAAGTCATTGAATCACTGAAGCAAATAAATTTACTAGAAATGACGCCAATGGATGCACTAAACACATTATATGAATTACAAAAACAACTGTAGGAAGAAGGCGGATATCGATGGCCAAAATCCAAGAATTATCTGAACGTTTAGCTAATCAGATCGCTGCGGGAGAAGTAGTGGAACGACCAGCTTCCGTCGTGAAAGAATTAGTGGAAAATGCAATTGACGCCGGTAGTACTCAGATTGATATCTTAGTTGAAGAAGCGGGACTGCGGACGATCCAAGTGATTGATAACGGAGAAGGTATTTTGGCAGACGACGTAGAGAATGCCTTCAAGCGGCATGCGACAAGTAAGATCCATAATCGCGACGATCTTTTTCGCATACGAACGCTGGGTTTTCGAGGGGAAGCTTTGCCAAGTATTGCCTCTGTTTCTGAAATGACTCTGGAAACGGCGAATCAGGAAGAAAACCAAGGTACTTATCTTTCGCTCAAAGGCGGTGAGGTCTTGGAGCATCGGCCAGCACCTCTGCGTCAAGGAACGAAGATTACCGTCAGCAACCTGTTCTTCAATACGCCAGCCCGCTTGAAATACGTGAAAACACTGCACACAGAATTAGCGAACATCGGGGACATCGTCAATCGTCTGGCATTAAGTCACCCATCAATCGCTTTTCGTTTAGTACATGATGGAAACAAAATGTTGGCAACTGCTGGAAATGGCGATCTGAAACAAACGATTGCGGGAATCTACGGATTATCTACCGCTAAAAAAATGCTGAAAATCGAAGGAAAAGATCTGGATTTTGAGTTATTTGGTTATGTTTCATTGCCAGAGGTGACTCGTGCCAGTCGGAATTACTTATCGACGATCATCAATGGACGTTTTATCAAGAATTTTTCCTTAAATAAAGCAATCGTTGCAGGTTATGGATCAAAATTAATGGTCGGCCGTTTTCCTATTGCTATATTGGAAATCAAGATGGACCCGCTTTTAGTCGATGTAAATGTCCATCCGACGAAGCAGGAAGTCCGGTTGTCGAAGGAAAAAGAACTAACAGAGCTAATTAGTAACGCCATTCAAAAAGCATTGTCCCAAGAAAACCTGATTCCAAGTGCCGCGGATAATCTACGGTTCAAGAAAAAAGTACCAGATCAGCCTAAAACGGAACAAATCGAAATCGATTTGTCCTACGCTTTTGAAGAAGAAAAACCTAAAAAGCCAAGTAGTTTAAATTTTGACCGAGAGACAGGAACCTTTTTTGTAGAAGAACCAAAGAGCACATTTGTTGACAGATCTGTTGATAAGTCTGTGGAAAATGTTGAAAACTTTTCTGGTTTTTCTGAAGAAAACACCAGTTATCCAGAAAAAACAGCGAAAACGGTGGATAAGTTTGGTAAAAATGTTGATAACTTTGTAGAAAAAACAGTGGAAAAATCTGAAAAGAAAGAAATTCCTACTGTGGATAACACGGAAGAAACAAATAAAGAACAGATAGATATATCCTTGGAAGAGGATGAACAGATTTACGAGGAAGAATTGACACTGCATCCTGAATTTGATTTCACTCAAGGAAACGACAAAACATTAGAACAAGCGATCAAGAAACTAGAAACGGAAAAACCAGTTCAACGTTTTCCTCAATTGGAATATTTTGGACAGATGCACGGAACGTATCTTTTTGCCCAAAGTAGCGACGGATTGTACATCATCGATCAGCATGCTGCTCAAGAGCGTATCAAATATGAATATTTTCGGGAAAAAATTGGGGAAGTATCTGATGATCTGCAAGAATTGCTTGTTCCATTTGTGTTGGACTATCCAAACAGTGATGCTTTGAAATTAAAAGAGCAAAAGCATTTGCTAGAAGATGCAGGGATTTATTTAGAAGAATTTGGTCAAAACAGCTTTATTGTACGGGCCCATCCTACTTGGTATCCCAATGGTGAAGAAGAATCGATTATTCGCGAGATGATCGACATGCTACTGACGACAGGAAGTGTGAGCGTAAAAAAATTCCGTGAAGCAACAGCAATCATGATGAGCTGTAAACGATCGATCAAAGCCAACCATTATTTGAATGAAGCACAAGCACGTGTGCTGCTGAAAGATTTAGCACAATGCGAAAATCCGTTCAATTGTCCCCATGGCCGCCCAGTATTGATTCACTTTACCAACTCGGATATGGAAAGAATGTTCAAACGGATCCAAGACCCGCATTAAGTCAGAGAAAAGAGGGAAACATGAAGATTATACTAGCATCTCAATCACCAAGAAGAAAAGAGTTATTGGCTCACATCGTTTCAGAATTCGAGATCGAACCTGCTGATATTGATGAAACGCCATTTCCAGACGAACTGCCAGTCGATTATGTACGCAGAATGGCTGAAGAAAAAGCACGAACTGTTTGGGAACAAAAAGAAAAGAAAGACAGCTTAGTGATTGCTAGCGACACGACTGTTGTTCTCAACCAGGAGATCATGGGTAAACCAGAAGATATGGCTGAGGCTGAAGTCATGTTGAAAAAATTAAGCGGGGAAACACATACTGTATACACAGCAGTTGTTTTAAAAACAAAGGAGCGAGAAGAACGAATACTAGCAGAAGCACATGTCACTTTTTACCCACTGACAGATGAAGAAATCAATCGTTACTTGGAGACGGGAGACTATGCGGATAAAGCAGGGGCATACGGCATCCAAAATGCTGCAAGTGTATTCGTCAAAGAAATTTCTGGAGATTACTACAGTATCGTAGGGTTTCCGATTGGTGCTGTCAATCAGGCACTGAAAACATTCAATTAAACAAAAAAGCGGACTATCTGATTTTCGATTGAAAATCCATGATAGCCCGTCTTTTTTATTGAAAAGATTACTTATCTACTCTGATTAAGATTTTACTTCAGCGTTACCGACTGCTTCGCCTGGGCGAACAAGTCCTGATTGGTCAAGGGATAGACCAGCAACTTTTTCGTTATTAGTTAAAGCAACAATAATGTCAGTTTTCTTACCAGCTTGTTCTATTTCTGGCAAATCCATTTCAGCAATCAGAGTTTCTGGTGTGACAAGATCTCCTTCTTTCACGAATACAGTGAAAGGAACGCCTTTTAGTTCAACGGTATCTAATCCCATGTGAACAAGTACTTCCAGCCCCTCATCAGAAAGAATACCAATGGCATGTTTTGTTTCAAAGACGCTCGTCACTTTACCATTTACTGGTGCATAGACTTTGCCGTTTGACGGTTCGACAGCATAACCGTCACCCATCATTTTTTGTGAGAAAACTGGGTCATTTACTTCAGTAATTTCCTTGATGTTCCCAGCAGCCACTGCGAATAATGTTTCTTTTGTTGCAACTGCCGTACCAGTTGCTGAAACAGGTTCGAAAGACTGTGGTGTTGCTGTTGCGCCATTCGCTGTTTGAAGCTGTACATCAGCAGCATTTTCAGGAACAGCAGGATCAATCTTATTCAAGATTCCCTGACGTCTAAAGACGATCGTCAAGCCAAATGGAATGATGATAGCGATGATCATTGCGATGATGAAAGGTACCCATGTTTCTGCTTGGATGGCTAGTATTCCTGGTAAACCACCTACTCCGATCGCGTTTGCTCGAACATCCATCAAGTTGGCAAACATGCCAGCTAATCCAGAACCGACCATTGCTGCGACGAAAGGATAGACGTATTTCAAATTGATTCCGAACATAGCAGGTTCAGTTACACCTAAGTAACAAGAAATCATTGCTGGAATCGAGATTTGTTCTTCTTTTTTGTTCCCACGATGCAAGAAGACGATGGCTAAGACTGCAGAGCCTTGGGCAATATTTGATAAAGCAATCATCGGCCATAAATTCGTTGATCCGAAATCTGCAATCAGCTGCATATCAATCGCATTGGTCATATGGTGGAGACCAGTAATTACTAAAGGTGCATACAGGAACCCGAATACAGCACTAAACAACCAGCTGATAGAAGACGTCAACCCGGTATTTACGATAGTTGAAATCCAGCTTCCGACTGTCCAGCCGATAGGACCTAAAATAACGTGAGCAGCTAAAACAGTTGGTAACAATGAAAACAATGGAACAAAGATCATTGAGATCGACTGAGGGATATATTTGCGGAAGAAAATCTCTAGATACGCTAACATAAACCCTGCCAGCATAGCTGGAATAACTTGTGCTTGATAACCAATCATTTGGACTTGAGCAAAACCAAAATCCCAAAATGGAATATCTGCTGCGGCTGTGGAAGCTACACTATAAGCATTTAATAATTGCGGAGAAACTAATGTAATTCCTAAAACAATTCCTAATATTTGTGTAGTACCCATCTTTTTCGCAATACTCCAAGTGATACCTACTGGAAGAAAATGGAAAATTGCTTCACCTGGCAGCCATAAAAAGGCATTGACGCCATTCCAAAATTGCGAGTGTTCAACGATCGTTCCACCAAGACTTTCAAACTGGATACCTTCAAGTACATTTCTGAACCCAAGGATCAATCCGCCGACGATAATTGCAGGAATCAGTGGTGTAAAGATTTCTGCCAAGACGGCAATGGCGCGTTGTACGGGATGAAGGTTTTGTTTTGCTGCTGCTTTTCCTTGTTCTTTGGAAACCCCTTCAACGCCGGATACTGCAACGAAGTCGTTATAAAAAGTAGAAACATCATTTCCTATGATGACTTGGAACTGCCCAGCATTCGTGAACATCCCTTTCACGCTAGGAATATCTTCGATTGCTTTTTGATCTGCTTTTCCAGGATCATTTAGGACGAAACGCATACGAGTTGCACAATGACTAACTGCAGCAATATTTTCTTTTCCGCCGATATCATGTAGCAGTTTCTCGGCATCTGCTTGATACTTTGCCATATCAATAAACCCCTTTCTTTTAACTTGTCTATGCAAGTTATTTCTTCGTTTACTATACTTTTTTTTAGGAAGAATTGCAAGCGTTTTATACAAAAACATCCAGAAAAATGATATCGTTTTAAAAAGCATAAAATAAGCTTTTCTTAAAAAGAGGAACATTGAAATACAAAAAGAGCTGTAGTATAGTGAAGAAATGATGGAAGAACGAGTGAGGGAAAAAACATGAACAAGTTCAATGAAATTTTTTTAGATTTGGAACAGAAAATTTTAGCGAAAGAATATCCTCCGCATTCGCTTTTGCCTAGTGAGAACCAATTGATCAAAATCTACGGTGTTTCACGAGAAACAATTAGAAAAGCACTGAATCTTTTGACGACGGAAGGATATATTCAAAAAAAACAAGGAAAAGGGTCGATCGTACTAGATCGAAACCGCTTTGATTTTCCTATTTCTGGACTGACAAGCTATAAAGAGCTACAGGAAACCCAACGTATTCCAAGTGAAACGATCGTTCATACGTTAGAAGAAACAGAAGTAACAAAAGCACTGAATGAGATTACTGGCTGGGAGATTGGTGCACCTGTCTGGCATTTGATACGCGAAAGAAAAATCGATGGTGAAGTGGTTATATTAGATACTGATTATCTATTAAAGGAGATCGTTCCTCATTTAACCCCAGTACAAGCACAAGGATCGATCTATGAATATTTTGAAAATGAGCTTTCTTTAACGATTGCTTACGCACAAAAGGAAATCACAGTAGAAGAAGTAACAGATATCATGAAAACAACGATGGATCTTCACGATGATACTTACGCAGTAGTCGTCAGAAGTCTTGTTCATTTGGAAGATACCCGCTGTTTTGAGTATTCTGAGTCGGTACACCGATTAGATAAATTCCGTTTCGTTGAGTTTGCCCGGCGCCGAAAAGTGTAAATGATTCGAAAGAAAGCAAATTGTTGGCATCTGTCTGCTTTGGCGCTATGATAGGATCACAAAGGGGGCATTTTTAATGGATAAACCAACAAGACCAGAAAAAGAAGAACTGAAAGAAAAATTATCACCGATGGCTTATGCAGTCACACAAGAAAATGCAACAGAACGTCCATTTACCGGAAAATACGATGATTTTTACGAAAAAGGGATCTACGTCGATATCGTCAGCGGCGAACCGTTATTTAGCTCTGCGGAAAAATATGACGCAGGTTGTGGCTGGCCATCATTCAGCAAACCAATAGCGAAAAGACAAGTACGCGAAAAAGCCGATTTTTCTCATGGCATGCATCGAATAGAAGTTCGAAGCAAAGAAGCAAACTCTCATCTCGGGCATGTATTTACCGATGGCCCAGTAGATAAAGGCGGTCTGCGTTACTGCATCAATTCTGCCTCACTAAAATTCATTCCCTATGAAAAGATGGATGAACTCGGTTATGGCGAATACAAATCACTGGTAGAATAATGAAAATACAAAAAGAGCGGTACAATACGGGGATTCACTCGATCGTCCGCTCTTTTTTATTCAAGCGATTGCTATTTGAAAGAAACGCTCCCCAGACTCCTTTTTTCACAAGGTGAAATGTGCTACAATAAAGGGAACGTATGTGTGCAAAAGAAAGAGGACTAGAATATGTATGAATATCTGACAGGTGTGGTTACCTTTATCAACCCCTATTACATAGTAGTAGAAACCAATGGTATCGGCTACCAGATCGCACTAGGAAATCCTTACCGCTACAGCAGCAAACTAAATCAAAAAATAAAAATTTATGTCCATCAGGTGATCCGCGAAGATGCGCATCTTTTGTATGGATTTGATTCTTTAGAAGAAAAACAACTGTTTTTGCGATTAGTCAGTGTTTCAGGAATCGGTCCAAAAAGTGCTCTTGCGATCATGGCAAGCGAAGACCACTCCGGTTTGATCCAAGCAGTGGAATCCAGTGATGTCACTTATTTGACAAAATTTCCAGGGGTAGGGAAGAAGACGGCGCAACAAATGATCTTGGATCTAAAAGGAAAATTTGGTGAGCTGAGTATCGATACGCCCTTCAGTCTATTCGATGAAGCAAATACAAAAGACGCTACCGCTCTATCTGAAGCAATGGAGGCTCTCTCAGCTCTTGGTTACAGTGATAGAGAAATCAAACGTGTAGAAAAACAATTAAAAGAAGTCGATAATCAGACAACAGATGAGTATTTACGCCAAGCACTCAAGCTGATGATGAAAAAATAAGGAGGAGACCAAATGACAGATGAATACTTGTTATCACCAGAAACTGGCGAAAATGAACTGAGTTTGGAAAAATCTCTTCGTCCGCAGTTGCTTTCTCAGTATATCGGGCAGAGAAAAGTCAAACAAGAACTTCAGATCTACATCGAAGCTGCCAGAAATCGGGAAGAACCATTAGATCATGTTCTGTTGTATGGGCCTCCTGGATTAGGGAAAACGACGATGGCTATGGTCATTGCTAATGAGATGACTGTGAACATTCGTACGACAAGCGGCCCCGCTATCGAACGTCCGGGTGATTTAGTAGCGATCTTGAATGAACTGGAAGCAGGGGATGTCCTATTTATCGATGAGATCCATCGATTGCCTAGAGTAGTAGAAGAGATGCTTTATTCGGCCATGGAAGATTTTTATGTAGACATCATGGTAGGACAAGGACCAACCGCACATCCGGTCCATTTCCCTCTTCCTCCCTTTACTTTGATTGGGGCGACGACACGAGCAGGTATGCTTTCTGCACCTTTACGCGATCGATTTGGCATCATTTCACATATGGAATATTATGACGAACAGGAACTGCAGGAGATCGTTTTACGTTCTTCGGATATTTTTCAAACAGAGATCATTGAAGAAGGGGCATTGGAAATTGCTCGCCGATCGCGAGGAACGCCTAGAATCGCGAATCGCTTACTCAAACGGGTTCGTGATTTTGCGCAAGTTCAAGGAGACGGGAAAATCGATCGTCCTATAGCAGATCAGGCGCTTACTTTGCTACAAGTCGATCAAGCTGGTTTGGATTATGTTGACCAGAAATTGTTACGGACGATGATCGAATTATATGGCGGCGGACCCGTAGGGTTAAGCACGCTTTCCGTAAATATAGGAGAAGAACGGGAAACAGTCGAAGATATGTATGAACCGTACTTGATCCAAAAAGGATTTTTAAAGCGTACACCTAGAGGGCGAATGGCTACGGCTTATGCTTATGAACATTTCGGCTACGACTATCATATGTGATTTTTGCTTTTAGATTGGAGGAAAATGAATGAGTGATACAACACGTACGAAACAATTGATCAAAAACGTATTGATTGATTTGTGCCAAACACAATCTTTTCGAAAAATCAGCGTCCAAAAAATCGCAAATGAAGCAAAAATCAATCGTCAAACATTTTATTATCATTTTACAGATAAATACGATTTGCTTCGTTGGGTCTATTGTGAGGATGCCTTGCATTATTTAGACCCGCAATGTCTTACTCTTGATAATTGGGAAGAGCAAGCATTGAAAATGCTGAAAGCAATTGCTGAAAAGAAAGAGTTTTACGCAAATACTGTGCTTTCTGACCAAGAAATTTTACAAAAAGAATTCTCTCAACTAATCCAAAAATCTTTTATCAAGATTTTTGAGCAAATGGATGAAGAAAGACAGCTTTCTGCAAAAGATAAACTATTTTATGCTCGTTTTTTTTCTTACGGTTGCAGCGGCGTGTTAGTCAATTGGATCACGAATGAATATGAAGAAACACCGATGGAAATCGCTATGCAGCTTTTCCGTTTAGCCAAGGATACGGAATTATACTCTTATCGTCTTTATGCAAAAGAAGAGTTGGAAGAACAGTAATAGAAATAATCTTTCGTTGAAAAAGCCATGATCGTTAAAAGGAGATGGGAAAATGACAAAAATTTTATTTGTTTGTTTGGGAAATATTTGCCGTTCACCAATGGCAGAAGGCTTGTTGAAGAAACGAATAGCATCAGAAGGAAAGGAAGCAGAATTTTTTGTGGATTCTGCTGCTACAAGTACGTATGAAGTTGGAAAGACACCGCACCCTGGAACGAAAAAAATATTGAACCAAGAAAATGTGGATATGACGAATATGGTTGCTCGTCAAATCACACCCCACGATTTTGAAACTTTTGATTGGATCATTGGCATGGATCAAGAAAATGTAGAAGAACTGAAAAGAAGAGCACCACGCTCAGCACAGGAAAAAATCCATTTGTTTTTAAGTAGCATCCCTGGAAAAGAAAAAGAAAATGTTCCCGATCCATACTATACCAATAACTTTGATGAGACATATCAATTGATCACAGAAGGGTTAGATCATTGGTGGAACATTTGGATGGATGAAAATAAAATAACAAACAGTTTCTAAAATTAGCGCTTTCTTTTTTTAGAGACGTTAGAGCATTTCCTTGTTTTTTTGCAAAATGTTAGGTAAAATAAGATTAATTAAGTAACACTTTCTTAGCTAAAGGAGGAGTGCATTCGATGAACGAAGAGACAGTATCACCAATGAAGAAGCTTACGAAGTTAGTTACTCATACCTCGTATCAACTTTTTGATTCTTTTGTAAATGACACTGAAGAACATGCTAAGAATGTACGATTGCAAGGAAAGTTTATTCTTGAGCTGCAAAAAGCTGCGACTGAACATAGTTTAGTTATCTTACAAGTAAGAGCGAATCGTTTGAGTAGCAAGTATGAAACGATCTCAGGTTGGGTGGCGACAAAAACGGTCGAAAAAGACCGAGTAATGATCCGCCTACAAAACGAAGAGCAGCAGATCCGCATGGTTCCCGTAGAACAAATTGAAAAAATAACAATCCTTTCGCCAGCAGGAGAACAGGAACGGTTATCAAAATAATTTATACCAGATAGAAAAGCACGTATGAGCTTGTACCATCAATCATTACTAATCAAAAATAACCGAATGCTTTAAGCGGATACCGATAAAACGAAACGTTTTACGATGAGTATCACAGCATGACAGCATTCGGTTGATTAGTTGAATCGATTGTATGGGACAAGTTTTTTTGATAAAAAAAGGTCCTGCTAGCCGGGGAGCTAGCAGGATAAGGAGTTAAAAATGAAAAAGTGTTGTTAGGGTTGTTTGTTGGTATGCTTATATAATAGTCATTAGTTGTGAATATTTTGTGACGAAAGTTTTCGAAAGTTGTTAAGTTTTTTTGCGAAATTTATTTTTATATCATGTATTTGTCTAAAATTTTATACTATAAAAAGACACGTTGTGCAATCAGCTACCCTTTGGTATTAGTTCAAAAAACGGTAAAATAGCTCCTTATATTTTGCTGTTTTGCTTTTCTAATACTTAAGCCAAGGCGCTGATTTCACAGCCTTTTTTTACAAATCCAGCGATTCCCATGAGTTAAGAACTATCTTTTCTCCAAAAAGAAATAATAGAAATAAAAGCCTTGATAATTGCGATAAAATAAAAATGGATAGATAAAATTCGCGAGAAACATGTATTGACGTGGCAGATGAAAGGGTCAGATTTGTTGGTGTATCAGGAGTGCCGTTAGAAGAACACAAGGAGAGAAAAGATGGAATTATTAGAAAAAGAAAGTATTGATTTTTATTTGGAACGTGATTGGACCGTGTTACGGTATGCTTTTTTCAAGGAAGAAGAGTATGACGGGCTAACTAGTCATCAGGAGGCAGTTTTAGAATTTCTCAATTACTCAAATAGATTGTGTGTGGCCAGGTCATGGCGGATTAGCGAAAGGCTTCTCGTAGTTTCTAAAAAAATATATGCACAAAAACTTTACGAATTCAGAGAAGAAAAAGTCAACTATACGGATATCCGTTTTTTTGACAAGATGAAAGAGTATCCTATTTATGTGAATAAAGAAATGATGAAGGCGAAAAGAATCACGCCTGAATCATTCTGGGCTGAGGATGGTATCTATCGGGCTTCTTTTCTTGATGCGCCTCAAGGAGCGGCAGGAACGGAAGAA